>CAYLHN010000036.1:0-14538 GCA_964383455.1 uncultured Muribaculaceae bacterium
CTACCTCTCGCAAAATGCTCAACGGTTCGCATTTTGCTCGGCAGAGTCTCCACGCATGATTACTATAATAAAAGAGTTTCAGCGATTTGCTAAAACTCTTTTTTAATGAAAAAATCCTAAAAAGTTCAACTATAGTTCAACAACTTTAAAATTTTATGCATTTTTTATTGCATTTGATTCATCTTCTTTTAAGACATCCTTTAATGTTTTCATTGCTTTTATTTTTGATTTTTTCAACAAATGACTATAAATATCAGTTGTTGTACTTGGTCTGGAATGTCCTAAAACATTGCTTGCTGATATTATATCTACGCCTTTTGCTATAAGTAAACTAACGCAAGTATGTCTGAATGCTCTTTGTTCTTATGCTGTTCTTGGAGTGTCCAAAAATTTTGATTCACACTTATTTTCTTGAGTTTTATCTTCGTTCTCTGGCATATTTACCTCCTTTTTTATTTACGTATTTATTATAAAATTTTCTTACGTCAGAAACGGACACAGAATTTTTGTGTAATATTTGTGTAATTATGATAATTATGATGATTATGAACTTGATTCGGATAATCTAGAATATTAATAAATTTGACTTTTAGCCAATATTCGACTATTATATATTCATACTATAAATTAGTCGAGGTTTTATGTATATCAAAAGAACTCTTGAAGAAGGAATAAAGAAATTAAATACACAATTTAAAGTGTTGCTTATTACAGGAGCAAGGCAAGTAGGTAAAAGTACCTTATTAAAACATTGTGATGAAAATAGACATTACGTTACATTGGATGATTATATTGAAAGAGAAATGGCTATTAAAGAGCCTGAAATGTTTTTGCAAAAGCATAAAGCACCATTAATAATTGATGAAATTCAATATGCACCTAAATTATTATCATATATAAAAATGAATGTAGATAATTCTGATGAAAAAGGCAAATACTGGCTTACAGGTTCACAGCAATTCCATATGATGAAAAATGTTACGGAATCACTTGCTGGTCGTATTGCAATTATTGACTTAAAAGGTTTATCTTTAAAAGAATTGGATAATACTCCTCAAATACCATTTATGCCAACAAAAGATTTTATTGAAAAAGCAAGAAAAAGTGCTAAACAATATGAAGTTACGGATTTGTATAATATTATTTGGCAAGGTTCATATCCAGAATTAAATGCAGATAAAAATAAGAATTGGGAAACTTTTTATAAATCATACTTACAAACATATATAGAAAGAGATATAAAAGATTTAAATGCTGTAAAAAACGAAATGGATTTTGTAAACTTCTTAAAAATTTTAGCAGCAAGAACAGGTCAAATGTTAAATTATACTGATATTGCAAATGAAGTTGGTGTTACTGTAATGACCATAAAATCTTGGGTTTCAATATTGGTTTCGTCTAATATTATATATCTGTTACAACCTTACTTTAAGAATCTGAATAAAAGAATAGTTAAAACACCTAAAATGTATTTTTTAGATACTGGTCTTTGTGCATTTTTATCTCGTTGGGCGAATCCTCAAGTTTTAGAAAATGGTGCAATGAATGGTGCCTTTTTTGAAACTTTTGTAGTGTCTGAAATTATAAAAAGTTATAATCATAATATAAAAGAACCTAATATTTATTATTACAGAGATAAGGAAAAGCGAGAAATAGATCTTATTATAGAGCAAGATGGTAAATTATATCCTATAGAAATTAAAAAATCAACAAACCCTGATAAGAAAGCTATAAAACATTTTTCTGTTATTCCTGAGGATAGAATGGGTGAAGGTGCTGTAATTTGCCTTTCAAAAGACGATTATCCTATTACAGAAAATGTAAATATGATACCTGTCGGATATATTTAATGTGATAATATTGATATAAAATTTTTATCAAAAATAGTTCAACAAAAGTTCAACTTTTTTATAAAAGTTCAACAAAATTCAACAAAAATTACTAAAAATTACAAAACATAGGAAAGCTGAAAACTATATATAATAAACAATTACAGCAGATTATTAAAAATGGCAAAAAATGGATTTGGTAACTACGAACCAAAAGGTCGGTGGTTTTACCTCTCGCAAAATGCTCAACGGTTCGCATTTTGCCCGGCAGATATCCACGCGTGAATAGTATAAAAGAGTCCACATCGGGCTCCTTTTTCGTGGAGGGTACAATTCAGAAACCCAAACCTAACAACTATTATAAAATTGTTTTATTATTTGGCACATAGTTAGGAAAAACCAATTCGAAAAATCCTTTTTTATCCAAAAATTTTTGTCAAGTCTGCAATGGTAAATTGTAAAAATACATTTTAAAAACTTTTTATTCTTAACAAGTTTTTAAAATGTATTTTAAAAACTATTGAAATTCATAGAAAAACATGTATAATATATGTAAAATGAGGTTTCAATGATTAAACGTGATGAATATTTACAAAAACTAATATCATTTAAAGACAAAGAGCTTATAAAAGTTGTTACAGGTATTAGAAGGTGTGGAAAATCTACATTATTTAAGTTGTTTCAAGAGTATTTACTTAATAACGACGTTGAACAAGACCAAATTATTAACATAAACTTTGAAGATTTGGACTATGAATATATTACAGATTACAGGATTTTATACGATTTTATTAAGACAAAATTAAATCCAAATAAAAAAAATTACATTTTTTTAGATGAAATTCAACATGTAGAAAATTTTGAAAAAGCTGTAGATAGTCTTTATATCAATAAAAATATTGATTTATATATAACAGGTTCTAATGCCTTTTTCTTATCCGGTGAGCTTGCAACACTTCTCTCCGGCAGATATGTTGAGATAAAAATGTTACCTTTATCTTTTAAAGAATATTCTTCAGCTTTACCTGATAATATAAGTATTGATAGAAAGTTCAGTATGTACACTGAGGAGGGTGGATTTCCTTATCTTTTAAATATTCCGGGTGAAACGGACAAAATTGATTATCTGAAAGGAATCTATAATACGATTGTTCTAAAAGACATAGTTACAAGAATAAAGGTTTCTGACGTTTCTATGTTAGAAAGCATAGTTAAATTTATGTTTGATAATGTCGGAAATTCAACATCTGCAAAAAAAATAAGTGATACTTTAACATCGTACGGTAGAAAAATCACAACACCAACCGTTGAAAAATATTTATCAGCGTTAGTTGATAGTTTTATTTTGTACAAAGTTAATCGTTATGACATATCAGGCAAACAACATCTAAAAACTGCCGAAAAATACTACGTTACGGATTTAGGATTGCAAAGATTTTTATTAAACAAAAATAAATTAAATTTAGGTCATAATATTGAAAATATTGTATTTTTGGAACTTATAAGACGAGGTTACAAGGTTTATATCGGTAAAATAGGTTCACTTGAAGTAGATTTTATCGCAGAGGGTTTTGGATATACGAATTATTATCAGGTTGCCCAAACTGTCAAAGATGAAGAAACGCTATCAAGAGAATTAAAACCTTTAAACAGTATCAAAGACCATAATCCTAAATACTTGTTAACAAATGATTTAACACCTGAAACATCACATAATGGTATCAGGCAAATTAATTTGATTAATTGGCTATTAAATTAATAACTCTGTCTTTTTGCGTTTTTTATCATTATTTTGCAAAAAGTAATGTGTAAAATGTATTTTTAACACAAACATTCGGTGTAAAAAATGTAAGTTTATGCAAAATATTCGTTGCAAAAAATGTAATAATATGCTAAAATATATTTATAATTAGCATGTACAGAAAAGCAACAGAACAACTTTTAAAATGGAAAAATAAAAAAGAACATAAGCCACTTATTTTACAAGGTGCAAGACAGGTTGGTAAAACATGGCTTATGAAAGAATTTGGCAGGCAAAATTATAAAAATGTTGCTTATATTACATTTGATACAAACGAAACGGCCCGACAGATTTTTACAAAGGGATTTAATATTAATAGAATTATCACAGAATTAGGAATTGCTGTCGGATTTAAAATTAATTCTGATGATACATTGATTATTTTTGACGAAATACAAGAATGTCCGCAAGCATTGACTTCTTTAAAGTATTTTTGTGAAAATGCTCCTGAATACGATATTATTGCAGCCGGTAGTTATTTAGGTGTCGCTCATCACAAAGGTACAGGATTTCCTGTAGGAAAAGTTGAATTTATAAAATTATATCCTTTTGATTTTACCGAATTTTTGATGGCAACAGGAAATGAAAGATACATTGACCCTATACAAAATAAAAAATTTGATACTGTATCCACTTTTAAAATTGATTATGAATATTTACTGAAACAGTACTTGTATATAGGCGGAATGCCTGATGGAGTGAATGATTTTGTGCAAAACAATGATTTTATTTCTGTGAGAGAAAAACAAAACATTATTCTTGAAACATATGAACAGGATTTTTCAAAACACATTCAGGCAAATGTTGTAGAAAAAATCAGAATGCTTTGGCATTCTATACCAAGTCAATTAGCAAAAGAAAATAAAAAATTTATATACAATGCAGTAAAAAAGGGGTCAAGAGCAAAAGATTTTGAACTTGCACTTGGGTGGTTAAGAGATAGTGGATTAATTTATAAGGTACATAGAGTTACAAAACCTGCATTACCTTTAATAGCTTATGAAGATTTTGATGTTTTTAAAATTTATATTTTAGATGTTGGTTTATTAGGAGCTTTAGCTAACCTTGATTCACAAACGCTAATAGAGGGAAATGCTATTTTTGAAGAATTTAAAGGAACTTTTTCAGAACAATACGTATTGCAACAGTTAAAAACAATTCCAAATTTACCAGTTTATTATTGGTCAAATGAACGTTCTAAGGCTGAAATTGATTATATAATTCAGTATAAAAACGATATTATTCCTATAGAAGTAAAAGCAACAACAAACTTAAAAGCAAAAAGTTTATCCCAGTTCAGAAAAGAATTTGAACCTAAAAAATCTATTCGAACATCTTTAGCTGATTATGAGCTCAATAATGGTTTATACAATATTCCATTGTATGCGATAAATTTCTTGGCAGATATAATTGGTTAATATTTGCATTCAAAATTTAAAAATAAAATTCTAAAAACACTTACAAATATGAACTTTTACAAGCAAAAGGTCGGTGGTTTTACCTCTCGCAAAATGCTCAACGGTTCGCATTTTGCCCGGCAGATATCCACGCGTGATTAGTATAAAAAAGGGTTTTAGCAAATGGCTAAAACCCTTCATTTATTATAATAATTTTAATTATTTTTTAGACGTATTTATTTCGTAAAAATAGTTATAACCGTCTTCATAAGCTTTTGCTACAGCTTTTGTAAAATGATTTGTCTGATCCCAATATTTTAAGTGAGAAGAAATAAACATTATACCGCCATTTGCTACTGTATCATATATAAATCCGCCATTTAATTTAAGATTATTAAAAAGTTCTATTCCTTCTGCTTCAGATATTTTAATATTTTCTGTCGGTACGCCAAGCGGATCTGTTTTATAATTTACAGTCAGAACAAATTCTCCGTTTTCGATAAGATGCCTGCATAATCTGCTGAAAAAATAATATGAACTAGATTTTTCATCATCATCATTATTAGAGTAAAATATAACTATCGGAGAACCAAAGTTTATAACACCTGATATAGCATTATCCGGCGCACATGAAAGTTCCGTTTGTGCATTCAATTTTTTAAAATTGGCTCTTAGTTTTTCTTTATTTGAAATAGGTATTAATTTATTATCTGCACTCATTATGGCAATATTAGAATCTACAACTGCATCAATGCAGGTTGGTTTCGGATTAACGGCCTTTAATGCTTTTAAATCTTCAGATGTAATTTCCAGTTCCTTTTGAAATCTCTGGAAAAAATCGGTTAATTCAAAATCTCTAAGTTTAAACATCAAGTACTGATAAGTAATAAATGTTCCTGCGCTATATCCTACTAAAACATTTTTTTCACCTTTTTTTGCATTTGCAATAACTTTTTCATTTAATTCATCTAAAATCGGCTGCATATTTACATATTTTTGAAGCCATATCGCATCGTGCAGTAAATGAGCCAATGTTGTACGGGTCAATTGTGCAAAGCAGCTGCTGACTAATTTTGAAATTGTCAGCCCTACTTCAACTAAACTTTTATCTTTTTTAGTTTTATCTGCCCAATAAAGCATTTCTTGCTCAGGTTTAATATATGCATTTGATAATAAGTGTTTTTGAATAAATGCACTTGCTTCAAGATTTTTTTTCATATTAGGATGCATACGATTTATCCAAATATCAAATTCTTCTACTGTACCTTGATCAGAGCCATGTATGTAAATAAAATTTATTGGTGTTTTTGCATCTTCCTGAGCAAAACAAATATTACAAACACAGAACAACATAATTAATGATATTAAAAGTTTTTTCATATTACCCTCGCTAATAATTTTATATGAATATTATAAAACAAATAATAGGACAATGTAAAATATTAATTTATATCGATAAAAATTTTATAAATTTAAACGTTAATAATCTTGATTATATCCTTTTAATATGATAATTTTTAATTATGAATAAAATTGCGATAAAAAAGAAATTTTTAAAAAATGAAAACAAACATGTGTATTATGTTCAGGCCCTTTCTTTAAAAAATAATATTAACAAAGTTTCTTTGCTGATACCGCATCCGCACGGTACTGATATTATGGAATTTGAATCATTAGAAGAAGCGGCTGCGGCAGTTAAAAAATCAGGATTTGAATATGAGCTTCCCGAAGGAGAATTTGTCTCTCAAGAAAGTGTCGAAACTCTTGCAAAAAATAAACGTAATAATCTGGAAAATATTCTTTTTAACAAGTTTAAATCGAAAGTCAATGCAATAAATCCTTCTATTGCAGCTGCTGCTATCACAAGTTTTGCTGAACTTAATGATATCGAAGCAATTGATATTTTTATTGAAAAACTTGGTGAAGAAAATGAAAAGATACGTTCTGCAGCTATAAATGCTCTTGTAAGTTACAAAGAACTTGTTTTAGACAAACTTATTGATGCCCTAACTAACAGTAATTGGGTTACAAGACATTCTGCAATAACTTGTCTTTTAAGAATTTCCGAAATTTCAGATGTTGATGTTGAAAAAATTATTATTCCTATTATTAACAGAATGGATGATTCAAACGCAATAGTTCAAGCGCTTGCAATATCAGCAGCAGGTACGATTTACAAAAATTCTGTTAAACGGCGTGCAAATAATTAATTTTCAGCAACAGAAATTTTTTGTTCTTCCATATATTTTTCTAAAATACCTACGGCATCCCCAACTAATTCTATACAAGGACGTTTTTTATAATAAGTTTCTGTTCTTTCACTGGGAGTAGGTGTTGTTGAAGATTCAATACCTTGTAAAAGTTCCCTGCAGATAATACTTCCGTTTTTATCTTTAAATCTTTTAGCCAGTTCTTGAACAATTTTGTATTGTTCAGCTTTATTGTTATCAGAGGTGCAATATGCAAGTCCTGCAGCCATAAACATTCCGCTTACCGTACCGCAAACTTCACGCATTCTGCCCATTCCGCCTCCAAAAGAAGAGGATATTTTTATTGCAGTTTCAAAATCAAGTCCTAATTCTTCACAAAAGACTCCCAAAACCGATTGCGAACAATTATATCCTTGTTTAAATAATTCTTTTGCTTTTTCAATTTTTTCACTCATTTTATTACCTTAACTAATTATTCATCGTTTTGTTATACTAAGGCATCGCCCCAATACCTCTGAAAATACCAATCATACCTTCTGCTGCTATATCATTTGTAACTTTTCCGTTTTCATTGAAATAATAAAAATTCATAACGCATACAGAAATTTTTTTATTTGTAGGTTTAAAACCCATAAATTCACCATTATGTGTTCCGGTCATATTCCATCTTACTGCAACTTTTTGTTCGTCTGCAACCATTTCTTGAATATTCCATTGAATATCTGAAAAACTTTTTCTCATCCAATAAACAACAGATAAATAGCCTTGTCCTCCATAAAGCGGTTCAGGACTTGCCGGAGTGTAAAAAGATGCTTTTTCATCAACCAATTCTTCCGCTAAATTAACATCTGCAGTATTTATCATGGTCTCAAATTTTTTCATTAATTCTTTATTACGTTCTATTAAATTCATAAGTGTTCCTCAGATATTTATAATTTAATACTCAATAAAATTGGTTCATTAAGCAAATTATAAAGTATCAATTTATTTTGTTAAAATAATCAAAATTAGTTTTATTTTATTAATGATTGAATTTCTTTAAAATGAGTATGTTTTGAAGTTTTTATTAATTCAAATAAAACAGCTTCGGTAGCAGTAATTTTTGCGCCGTTTTGTTCCATTAATTTGATACCTGATTTAAAATCATCTTTTTTTCTGCTTGCGCAAGCATCTTTTACAACATATACTTCGAAACCGTTTTCTAAAAGGTCAGCAGCAGTCTGGTGAACGCAAATATGAGCTTCAATACCACCTAATATGATTTGTTTTTTGTTATAAGATTTTAATTTGTCTAAAAAACCTTCATCTTGTAATGCGGAAAATGCAGTTTTTTCAAAAACTAAAGTATTTTCTTTTATATGTTCGGAAACAAAATCTACAGTTTTGCCTAACCCTTGCGGATATTGTTCGGTAACAATTGCAGGAATACCTAAAATATTTGCAGCCTGCAATAAAATATTGCTTTGTTTTACTACCGTATTTTTTTCAAGCATAGCAACAAGCTTTTCTTGAACATCTACAAGCAAAAGCAAACAATTTTTTTCATCTAATGTATTCATTTTTTCTCCTTATGTTCTAACGTATATCTTAATAATGTCTGAAATCCAAGGAATATAACTATACCTTCCCATAAATGAAGTTACTACAAGGTAAAATATTAAAGTATAGATTAATATTTGTATTATTGAAAAACCAAATACCAAAGGAATAACAAACGGAAATATAATCATTGAAATAATATTTCTGACAAAAGGTATAAAATTTACAATATTAGAAACCAAGCCTAATAACTGAAGCAAGATAAAATATGCCATAGCTAAAAATATAGATTGAAAAATATGGTATTTCATAAACGGTTTAAGATTGGATTTTGTAAAAACACCCAATAAAAGCCAAATAAAACCTATAATTCCTGAAGTAAGATAACTTAATGCTGATACGATTCTTTCTATCATATAAGGTTTCTCGTATCCGTTATGCATTTTCTAACAGTTCTCCTTTTCTTAAATTTTCTATATAATCGTCTAAAAGTTGAATATATACAAGTTTGTATTCATCATTTTCAGGAACCAAATTAACCGCATATCTATACGATTTTAATGAATTTTCAATTTCATTTGCCATATAGTAGCAATTTGCAATTAAAACGTAAATACTTGCATCGTTTGGACTGCAATCTTTTGCTTTATTGTAATATTCTAATGCAGAATTGTAATCTTTTGCTTTGGAATATAAGTTTCCGATTAAAATGTAAGCATTTATCTGTGTTGCATCATATTCAATAGCTTTGTTGTACAAATCTAAAGCACCTTGAACATCTTTGAAATCTGTTTTTGCAATTGCGTAACAAATTAATGTTTTATAATTATCACCCGGAATTTCCAGTGAAATATCAAAATATTTATAAGCATTTTCCATATCCTTTACAACAGAATATGTATTTGCAATACACAATGAAACAGTTTTGTTTTGAGGATTTAATTCAAAAACTTTAAGATAATGTTCAAGAGCTTGTTCATAATCGAACAATTTATAATAAATGTTGCCCAAATCTACATGCGCAGTTGAGTTATCAGGGTCTAAAGATAATGCTTTTTCATAATAAGCTTTTGCTTCAACATAATCTTCGTAATCGTGATAAAGCAATGCGATTGCATTATAAATTTCCGGATTTAATGAATAAAAATCAAGCGCTCTGTTATAGAAATGTAATGCTTTAGCAAAATTTTTCATTTCAGCATAAGTGTTGCCAAGATTGAAATAAACAAGGTAATTTTCAGGATCAACTTCCATTGCTTTATTATAATATTCAAGAGATTTCTTGTATTCTTTGTCAAAGAAGTAGATACTGCCCAAGTTTAAAAGTGCTTGCGAATCATGAGGATAAATATTTAATAAACTTTGATAAACCGATATAACCTTATCAAATTTATTATCCATTGCATAAAGTTTAGCAAGCGTATGGTAATTTTCCGCATTTGACGGGTCTTGAGCCATCGCCATGATTGTAGTGTTCAGTTCTTGATTGATTTCTTTTTGTAATTGTTCTTGATTAATTTCTTTGTCCATAATTTTATTCTACCGCATAAATTTATTTTAGTAAAGTTTTAATTTTAATATTCGGAATATTCTTTAGATTGTTCCATCCATGTTTCTTCCGAAACTTGAAATGCGTGATTCCAAAACTTCTCTATAGCGTACGTTTCGCGTTCATCTCTTTGCAGAATATGAACAACAACATCGCCATAATCAAGAAGATTCCAACGATTTTTTAAATCATTTTCTTCTCCGTTTGGAAAACGCTGAAATAAATTTTTTATTTTTTCCTTAACATTTGATGTTAATGCTTTAACTTGAGTTGTTGAATCAGCAGAGCAGATTACAAAATAATCCGCGAGTGAAGAAACTTGACTTATATTTAGCACTGAAATATTTTTTGCAAGTTTATCGTCCAGAATTCTTGCTACAATACATGCGAATTTATCTGAAGTCATTGTTTGATTCATTTTAATCCTCATCAAGCATATCAATTCTTCTTTGATGGCGTCCGCCTTCGTATTCGCTTTTTAGCCAAACATCAACTATATCAAGTGCAAGAGATTCACCTGTAATTCTCTCGCCTAAACAAAGTACATTAGCATTATTATGTAGTCTGGAAAGCATTGCTGAATGGCTTTCATGACATAGAGCTGCTCTGACTCCTTTAACTTTATTTGCGGCAATTGATACTCCTATTCCTGAACCGCAAACGATGATTCCTTTTTCATTTTCTCCGCTTGCAACACTTTTTGCAACTGCTTTTGCATATACAGGATAATCACAAGAGTCTGTAGAATATGTTCCGTAATCTTTTACTTCGTGTCCTTTTTCTTCTAAAAATTTTATAATTTTATTTTTTAAATTAAAACCGCCATGGTCAGAACCAACTGCTATTTTACTCATTAATAACCTCCTATGTAATAATTATACAAAATTCCTTTGTCTATAGCAAAAGTTTTATTATATTGTTAAAAAACTTAATAAATCCTTAATAAAAATTCATTGCAATTTGCATATTTATTGTTTAAAATTTAAATGAAAGAGGGAAAGTTTTGACCGTAAATCAATCAATTAAACCTGTAACAACAACAATTAATAACCGCGGTAATCTCGAAATCGGCGGATGTGATTTGGTTGAACTTGCAAAACAATATAAAACTCCTCTTTATGTTGTTGATGAAAAAACATTAAGAGATATTTGCAGTGATTATAAAAAAGCTTTTTCCGAATATAAAAAAGTAAATTTTATGTACGCTTCAAAGGCTTTATGTACAAGTGCTATAGCAAAAATATTAATTGACGAAAATTTTGGTTTTGATGTTGTTTCAAGCGGTGAAATTTATACTGTTTATAAAGCCGGTGCCGATATGAAAAAGGTTTTATTTAACGGAAGCAACAAAACAATAGAAGAATTGGAATTAGCTCTAAAATGCGGAGTAGGACATATTTCTGTTGATAATTTTTATGAATTATCATTATTGAATGATATTGCAAAAGATAAAAATATCACGGCTGATATTTTCTTGAGAGTTACTCCGGGAATAGAATGTCATACTCACGAATATATTCAGACAGGAAATTTAGATTCAAAATTCGGATTTGATTTACATCAGGTTGATGAAGCAGTAAATTTGATTAAAAACAATTACAAAAATCTTAATTTAAGAGGGTTACATGCTCATGTAGGCTCTCAAATTTTTGAAACACAAGTTTATTATGATGAAATAGAAGTATTATTAAATGAACTTGTAAGAATCGAAAAAACTCACGGAATTTATCTTGATGAAATAAATATTGGCGGAGGTTTAGGAGTAAAATATACAGAAAATGATTTACCGCCTTCAACATATGAAATTGCAGAAATTATAATAAACTCAATAAAAACAAATTGTGAAAAACTTGGTATAGAGTATCCTACTATATATTTAGAACCCGGAAGAAGTATTATTTCAACTTCAGGAGTAACGCTGTATACAGTTGGAAGTCAAAAACAGGTTCCAAATGGTAAAAAATATGTTGCGGTTGATGGCGGAATGGCAGATAATCCTCGTCCAAGCTTGTACAAGGCAGAATATTACGCACAAATCGCAAATAAACCTGATGAAGCTGATTTTGAAAAAGTTACAATTGCAGGCAGATATTGTGAATCAGGTGATGTTTTAGTAGAAAATATCGCTTTGCCAAGGATTGAATCTGAAGATATTTTGTGTATATATAATACAGGTGCATATAATTATTCTATGTCCAGCAATTATAATCGTACACAAAAACCTGCAATGGTACTTGTAAATTCAGGACATTCTGATATTATTATAAATAGAGAATCACTTGATGATTTACTTCGTAATGATGTGATTCCGGATAGGTTAAAATAATGTTAAAAGAACTTCTAACACCAATACAATTGCATTGGAATATAAATTTCGGATGGCTTGATATAGCTGAGATATTGATTATTCTTGGTTTTTTATATGCTGTTTATAGAAATTTTATAAAAAATACTCAAGCGGAAAAACTTGTAAAAGGTATTCTGTATTTGGCTTTAGCTTGGGCATTTTCTGAAGTTTTGATAAGAATAGATTTAACAATATTGGGTATGTTTTTAAGAACATTAGTCCTATTGATTTCATTGAGTTTAATAGTTATATTTCAGCCGGAACTAAGAAGATTTTTAGGTTATTTGGGCCAAGGCGGATTTTTTAATGAATTATTAGGCAATTCTCATAACAAAAGAGAAACCGAAGTTGATGTTATTAAAGAAATTATTGAAGCCGTAAAATATTTATCAAAAAATAAAGTTGGGGCGCTAATTGTTTTTCAAAATTCAATTGACACATCTTCATATTTTGATGTAGGAACAAGAATTGACGGATTAGTTTCAACAGAATTAATATTGACAATTTTCCATACCAATACACCGCTTCATGATGGTGCGATGGTTATTAAAGATTTTAAAATACATTCTGCCGGAGTTTTACTTCCGTTAACAGAAGATCCGAAATTGAGTTGGAAATACGGAACACGCCACCGTGCTGCAATTGGGGTTACTGAAATTAGCGACTGTGCGTGTTTAGTTGTATCGGAAGAAACAGGAGATGTTTCTGTTTCAATGGACGGAACGCTTAAAAAATATGAAGATTTAGCTACATTAAAAATTGATTTATCAAATATTCTTGGTATAAGAACAGAAACTGAAAATGTAAAACAGAAAACTATATTTAAAATTGATAATCTTATAACAATAAAAAAGAACGAACACGAGAAATAAAATGGGTTTATTTAGCAGAAAGAAAAAACGAGTTCAAGCAGTAAAAACGAAAAGACAGATTATTAGTGAGTATATCACCAGATATATGTTTATTACTATAGGTGCGTTAATTGCAGCTTTTTCGCTGGAATGTTTTTTGCTTCCAAATGATATTATTGACGGCGGTGTCATTGGTATATCGATGATGGTCAGCCACGTTACAAAATGGAATTTAGGTTTAGTAATTTTTGTTATAAATTTACCGTTTATTTTATTAGCATTGCAAAAAATGGGGAAAATGTTTGTAATCAACGTATTTTACGGTGTTGCAATGTTATCAATTTTTGTTAATATCTTATCCGGTTTTCATATAACAGAAACCCCTTTATTAGCTACAGTTTTCGGCGGGGTTATTTTAGGTATTGGTGTCGGAATAATTTTAAGAAATGACGGTGCTTTAGACGGTACAGAAATTCTTGCAATAAGGCTTGCTAAAAAAATAGGTTTTTCGGTAGGCGAAATTATTATGTTCTGTAATGTATTTATATATACTGTTGCAGGAACTTTGTATGGATGGGATAGTGCAATGTATTCTATTTTGACTTATTTTATTACATACAGAGTTATTGACATTGTTTTGGAAGGCTTTAACAGTTCAAAATCAGCGTTAATTATTTCGCAATATCCAAAAGAAATCGGAGATGCAATTATAAAAGAATTGGATATTAGTGTTACATATCAAAAAGGTAAAGGCGGATATTCAGGACAAGAAAAAACTCTTATTTTCTGCGTTATAAACCGTTTGGAAGTCGCAAAAATGAAAAAATTAATCAGAAATATAGACCCTGCGGCGTTTTTAGTAATACAAGATGTACACGAAGTTGAAGGCGTAAGAGTTAAGAAAAAGTAAAATACTGGACAATTCTGTTAAGTTGTTATACTATTAGAAAGTCATAAGGAGAATTAATAAATGGCAGGAAAACATTCAGATACAATTCCAATAGAAGTAAGCATA
>CAYLHN010000037.1:0-14524 GCA_964383455.1 uncultured Muribaculaceae bacterium
TTAGTAACTTAGTGCCTCAGTGCCTTAGAACATTTTGTAATGGATTGCTTCGTTTTACTCGCAATGACGGTCTATTCACGACTCACCACTCACGACTCACTAAAGCCGCTTTTACCCTTGCGGAGACTCTCATTGTAATCGGCATAATCGGTGTTGTTGCGGCATTGACTTTACCAAATCTTAACCACGCAACAGGAAACAAGGAAACAATTACAAGGGTTAAAAAAGCATATTCAACTTTATCCGAAGCTTTAGATAGGGCGCAAGCTATTTATGGAGATTATGATACGTGGGCTAATCACAACTGTTCTACAAATACGTGTAAAATACAAAGAATTACAGAATTTATGAAAGTATCTAAGGATTGTACAAAAACTGTAGGTACTCTACCGTATCCTCAAGTTGATTCATGTATTACAGACTCAACAACAAAAAATGTTATAGGTCAAAGTTACTATTCATTTTATTCTTTACCAAGTATTCTTTTATCCGATGGGAGCTCAGTTGTATTCTCGTTAAGCAATTCTTATTTGAATTTTTATGTAGATATTGATGGACCTAAAAAAGGACCTTTTTCATTTGGTAAAGATTTGTTTAATTTTGATTTTACCTTAGATAGTAATAATCAACTTGTACCTTTCCAGTGTAGAAATTATACGTTTGCTACAATGTTGGGTCAATTATATTACGCATCAACTTGTCACGTATATTGGATAATGGAATATGATAACATGGATTATGTAAAATTTACTGATGCAAATGGAACTTGTGACAATGGAAATGTTGTAACAGAAGAAAATCCGAGTTGTAATTAATATGTAAGTTGGGCGAAATCCATCAATATTTTAATTCAATGACACTTCAAAGTTGTTGCTGTACATTTTTACGGTTAATTTTAGTGTTTCGCTTTTATAACCTGTTGGCGGTGTGCTATATGAATAAACTTGTCTTAGTGCATTATAAACTGCTTCATTTAAGCTTTCGTTGTCGGAAAGGCTTACAGGTTTTTTATTTGTTAATTCACCGTTAGATGCTACAGAAAAAGAAAATGTGCAAGTTCCGTCACCTACAACGCTTGCAAAAGATATTTTTGATGCAATATGATTTCGCAATTTGATTTTGTAATTAGCTATTTCCTGCGGATTTGCATTAACAGTTTGTTTTACGGTTTTCGTTACGGTTTGAGGTTTTGTCTGTGATGTATTTTTGGTTACAGGTTGTGTCTGTTTAGCGGAAGTTTTTGATGTTTGAGGTTTTTTGTTTAACGTAACTTTTGTTGTCTGAGGTTTGGATTGTGAAATCGATTTTACTTCAGGAGTCGTTTTTCGTTGAACTGTTTCTTTATGTTCTTTAGGTTTATTTTCTTGTCTTGCCGAAACTTCAGGTAATTTATTGTTCCAAATTTTTTCTAAATCAGGAATTTGTTTTTGTTCTGTTTCTGTTACAGAGTCTGAGTTTTGTATTTTGTCGGATTGTTTTGGGTTCCATGCAAACAAAATTACAAGAACTGATAAAATTAAGCATAAAACAAAAATTATAATAGCGTAGGGCTTAATTTTTGGAGTATTGTTTTTAACAGTTGTTACTTGTGGTTCTTGTAGTGCGTTACTTTTATTTTTCATCTTATTATAAGATTCTTCATTAATCGGATAGCCAAAGCCATTTTCTTCAACCCACATGTCATTTTTATCCGTTGAAGGTGAGTTTTTATCGTCAAGTTGTTGTTCTTGCGGTAAAATTTCATCAAAAGTATCGTTACCGCAATCGCAGTAGTCGGGTTTTGTTTCAAATTCTGTTCCGCATTCTTTGCATTTATACATAATTTTACCTTTTAACTGTTTCTGTGTCGTTGTAGTCTTTTGGGGTACTTAATTTTTCTGTTGTTGAAATTTTCCATCCGCCTGTAACGTGTGTTGAAATTCTTTGTGTTCCTGTCGGAAAATTCAGTATTGAGTGCCCCTGATAACTTCTGATAACAGGCGCTATATATTGAATAGCATACGGAGTATAGGCAGGTGTTAATGAAGATGTTTGAACATTTGAAACTTTTCCGTATTTATCAACATCAAATTCAAATTTAAAGACTGTTCCCTGAGGCATTATCGGCAATTTTACATCTTTCATAATTTGATTTTGTAAATTTGAACGCCAAATATTCCATTCAATTTCCTCTTCTTGCTCTGTTAATGTTTTTATTTTTGTTTTTTCTTTAGCTTTTTGCTGTGTAATCGCAGGTTTAGATTCTGTTTTTACGGTATTTTTTATGTGTTCTGTTTTAGTTGTTTGAGGTTGTTGAAGAACTTGTTCTTCTATTTTTGTTTGAATAGATTCTGTTTTTGGTTCTTGAGTTACCGTCGGAATTTCTTTTTCAACCGTAGTTTCAACTTTTTGTTCAACAATTTTATAGCTTGAATCATAAACAAGTACAGAACTGTGCATCTGCGGTTTGAATACGCAAATGCATAAGGTTGATATAACTGCTAAAATAAGCAATATTGTAAATAATAATTTATAGTTCATTAGTTTAATTTCGAAATTAATTCATCACATGCAAAATTTTCAAATTTTGTTGAACTTAGCATATATGTTTCTGCTATCAAAATAGCGGTTGGAACAAGTGCTGCAAGTGCGCTCAATAATGTTCCGAGTAAATCTCCGCCAAGTGTTTGTGCAAAATACGAAACGTTCATTGAATATTCAATAAATATTATTATTCCGCCGATTATAAACGATTGGCGCATTTCTCTGTCTAATTTTCTAATTCCTTCAAGTCCGAAAATTTCAACCCCGTGTTGTAAATAATTGCTGAAACCGTCTTTTTTCAGAACGTTTGAAGCCTGAATTTTTTTGTTGCATGTAAAAGCGTTTGCAAATGCAAAAAATGCGAATAAAATCATAATTGAAGCTAATACCAAAAATACAGGACTGAATCTTAAACCTGAAATTCTAATCCAACCTGCGGCTTCAGGGAAACACATTGCCAAAGTATTTGAAACTCCATAAGCCAAAAATGGTGCAGTTATTACACCTGATAAAATTTCAAATCCGCTTTTTATTTGAAGTGAAAATATTTTGTCTTTTATTGTTTGTATTTTATTTTGACTCAAATTGTTTACAAATCTTTCTATCCATAATTGGTATTCTTTTACAACTTTTTCAAAATCTTCTCTGTATTCTACTTTGTCTAAATCTTGTGAAATTTCAACGTTATTGTATTTGTAATATCCGCAAGCCAAAGCAAGTGTTGCTGCCGTTCCCACGAAAAATAACGATATCAATACCGCAAATACAGGCATTGTTTTAGGTTCCATATAGTATAAAACATTTATTAAATATACTGTAACAAAAAATATAGAAGAAAGTATAATCATTGATTTTTCGCCTATACTAGAAGATTTTGAGCCTTCTCCTGAAGAATTTTGCAGGTATAAGAAAACACCTTGTTTTAAAGTTAAACCAATACCATATACTATAAACATATATATAAATATTAATTTTAAGTTTGTCGGCATTTGAATTACGCTGCCGGCATCTTTTAGCGGTAATCCTGTCAAATAATTTGACACACCAAAAGCACATACAAGTGACATTAGTAATAACGCAATATGAAGCATTATTCCGCCTTTTGAATTCATTGATAATTTGTGTTTTAAATCATTAATTTGATATGAAGTTTCTTTATTAATTGCAATTCTTGCTTGTTCCAATTCTGCTTTCCTTTTTTCTATTTTAAGCATAGCAGATGCATTTATTCCTTGACCGTATAAATTTTTTACGTCTTCTTCCGTTAAATTTTCTTCGGCAATTTCTGTTGATGTTGAACGTCCAAGAACTTTTACTGTCAAGAATTCGTCAGTGCCGTCAATCATAATTTTGCAAACTTTATCAACTTCAAGAATTGCAGGAATTGGCTTTCCTTTGAATAAAAATTTTTCATTGTTAAGTTGATTTAAAACGGAACATTTGTTATTTTTTAAGTCATATTGAACTGTAAGTGAGCAGTCAAAATCAACGTCAAGTTTTACGTCAAATCCTTCTTTTGAACTTATATTTACAAGTTCTTTTTCGTTAAATGTTTTTTCTCCGTTTTTTGTAATTATACTGAATGCCATTGATATCTCCTATCTTCCTATTGCTTCTATAAATCTTCTTTGAGCTTTTTGTGCGTTTTGTTCGTTTGCAACAATCAGCTTAGTTTCGCCCAAAACAGGGTTTAATTTTGTTTTTACCAAATCAAGTTTTTCAGGATGAGCATATACAAACATCATGGAAAGTTCAGGGATATACTCTTGAATTGATTTTATATTTTCCGGTAAAGTTTCCCAATTGATTTGTTTATCTAATGCACCTTCGTTTTCCAAGTCGCCAATTACTACAACAGAAGGAACATAACCTTCTTTTTTCATTGTAAGACAGTGCTCAAATGCTTTTTTTATAGCTTCGCCGTACGCTGTTCCGTAATCTTTTTCATCATACTTTGTAAATGCTTCAACTGCTTTTGTTATACCTGAAGCATCACTTGGTGAACCTTCATATATTAAGTACGATTTTTCAGACACTTTTAAAATTTTTATTTCATCTTCAGGGTCAAGAATTGAACATAAAGATTTTAAATATTTAATTTCTTCAGGCAGCATTTTTTGATTTGATGCTGAAGAATCAACAATAAATATGACCGCAGATTTGTGAAATTCGTCAATTTTTATATTTTTTGCCAGTGAATACAATAATTTTCCAACGATTGCTATTCCTAATATAAGCAGACCAAGTATTATTAATCTTTTGTTGTTCATTTTGTTTCCTTTTCCGTTTTTATATGTATTAGTAACTTAAAACTACATTCATTGGTTTTTTAAGTGTTAATTCCAATTCTGTATATGTTGGAATTTCTGCATCAATACCTTTTTCGATTGTAGAACCGACAAGTGCAGTTCCTGCTCCGATACCTGTGCTTATTGCGGTTGATACGCCCACGTTTGCGTTGCTGTTTAGCAGACCGACAAGTAAACCGCCTATTGCTCCAATAAGTGCTCCTTTTGCAACATTTGAAACAGTATTTTGTAATTTTCCGTCATTTGTTACCGTAAAATCTATTTCTTCAATTGAGATATCATAAACTTTTCCTTCAGGAGTTTGTACATTATTAAAGTCAATGACAACTCTACCGTTTCTTGAACCGTATGTTGCGTGACGTGCTTTTTTTAGCTGTCCTGATACAACACTGCCTTGAGGTGCAATTATATTCCCGTTATACATCCAATTTTCGGTAAGAATTGCTCTAACACTGTCACCGACATTTGCGGTTGCAGTATTAATTGGTGAATCAAGGTAAGCATTAAAGGTTGAGCCTTTTGCAACTTGTCCTACATATCCTTTTAAAACTTTATTATCTGTTTTTGGTTGAGGAATTGTTTGTAAAGCTGCAGTTTTTACGTTGTCTTCAAAAGTATATGTGTTTTGTGTATTTGTTAAAACTTTTTGAGCTTGATTTCCAAATGTTGTAAGATACATTGTATTTTGTGATTGCTCAAAAATTATATTACTGTTTTTTAATAATTTTTTAATTGCTTTATCTGTTTTTTCACCTGAACTTGATTGGTAGTAGTAAAACATATTGTTACTGCTGGTTTGTAAAATTACAAGCTCATATTCCGATGCATTTTTATTTTGAATTGCTAAATACGGATCTTTCTTTGTAAGTGTGTATTTTTTATTATTTGAGAATGCGTTTTCAACAATAGCAGAAACAGTATTTTTATTAGTATTTTTTAAGAAATACAAATTATTTGCGGCAAAGCACATGTTACATGATAATAAATATATTATGCATACAAACACAGAAATTAATTTTTTCATTATTCATTTCCTTCTTTGATAACAGTAGTTGTAGTTTGCTTTGTTGTTGTTACAGAACCGTCAGTATTAAATTTTAAAAGATAATCAACTACGCTTATAGAAAATTGTTTATGCATTGGAGGTTGAATAGTACATATTACTCCAGTTGCTGTAACAATTGCCGCTATAACAGATATAATAAATATTTTTTTATACATTTATCTTAACCAAATGATTTGACAATAATATAACCGAGTATAATCATAATCCCTTCATATATATTATAGTTGAAAAAATTTAGTAAAAAAAATTATAATAAAATTTTTAACATTAATTAATCATTGATTAGACTGAGACGATTCGAGCATTTTTAGCATAAAGTAATTAATGTCTTCATTTGAAACTTCAGCATTTGGATTATTTTTGTATTTTTCTTTTAATTCGTTAGTAACGGCTTTTAATTTAGGATTATCATTTATTTTGTTTTCAAATTCTTTATAAGTCTTTTCATCAATCATGTTTTGATTTTTAGATGTTAACTTGTCTATATCCTCAGCTTTTAAATGTTCCGGTAAATTTAAATTTTCAGGATAGGACGAGTTGTTCTGTTTGTTTGCATATTCATCATGATTTGGTCTTTCCGGCGGAATAAAATCTTGATGTTCAAAATCTATTTCATCTTCAAACGGTTTAAAATCTGAAGTTATTTCTTTAGCATGGTTTTCTTCTGATGTATTGTTTTTTTCTCCTGACAAAAGTTCTTCAACTCTTGATTTTTCTACACTATCTTCATTTTTATTATCTTTAATAAACATAGGTTTGAATATTAAAAGAGTCAGGCATGATGCCAAAATGAATATTAAAAATCCGACCATAAAATTTCGCATGTTTTACCTAAAATATATTTTTTATGTTCTATACATACAATATTTTAACACATTTTTAAATAAATTTACAAAAAATTTTAAAAATGGCTAAAGACCATGATATGCGTGAATATTACTTCATGAGTACATGAAAAAATTTAAAATTTTAGTAATTGTAAAGAAATGTTAAAAAACGCTAAAAAACCCTAAAGTTCATGGTTTTGCGTGCCGATAAGACATGTGTAGGTAAAAAGTGTATTGTAAAAAGGAGTGTCTTATGACCACACCATTTGACAAATTTAACAGTAACAAATCATCAGCGTCAGGCTCAAGTTTTGGCAACCTATATGAAGGTTACCGCCAAACGTATAGTAATATTGATGCTCAGTACAGTGCATTGGGTAATACCGGCATATTTAGTTATGCAAATAGCAATCAGGAAAGTACCGCTTCAAAAGCAATGAAATGGACAAACTTTTCTATGGGATTACTCGGTGGATTGGCATCTGCCGGTACTAGTATTGCAAGTGTTGTTATGATGACTAAAGCAATGAAGGGTGCAACGCAAGGTGCACGCACTGCCTCAGGTGCTTCACAAAGTGCGGCTGTTGCTGAGTATGTAAAATTAGATGATGCAGACTTGCAGGCTAAAAAAACAGAGCTTACAGGCAAGATAGTTGAATATACAACAAAAGAAGCAGATGCAAAACAGGACAAAGTAGATGCCACTGCAGATGCAAAACAGGCAAAAACTGATTATGATACTGCAAATACAGCTTATCAGGACGCAAGGAAAGAAAAAGCTAATCAGGACAGGATAGCCTCACAGGCAGGTTCAAATGCACAACAAGCCCAAACCAGAAAAGGTGCATTAGAGGCAAAAACAGCTTATAAAGCTAATGCAGCTTCTGAAGAACAAGCTAATATGAGAACACAGGCAGAAGAAGCTGAATATCAAAAATTGAATGGTGCTGCAACAGTAGAAGGATCTGTTGCTTACTATGAAAAACAAAAAGCAGATGCAGAAGTAGAATCTCGAAGACAAGAAGGCATTATGAATGAGCAAAAAGCTGAAAGAGAAAAACAAGCTAAACTGCAAATAGAAAATGAAGAAAAAGCGACTGCAGCACAAAGTGATGAAACAAAATATAAAAATTTGAAAGAGAAGGCTCAAGCTGATCTGAATAACGTTAATGCTGCAATTACGCAAAAAGCTTCACAACCGCCTGAACAAACTGAACCAACCGGTAAGAAGAAAAAAGGCAAAAAATAACACATACATATCAATCACAAAAAGCAAACTTGTAAATTAAAGTTTGCTTTTTGTTATAGATTAAATGTTAGTTTATTTGTTACTTACAAGGTATAAATTTGATAGAATTTAAAAATGTATCTTCACTTAGCAATATCCGAATCTATTCTAAAATATCAAATAAACGTATATACAATGTATTGACATATTAAATACACTGATGTATAATATTAGTATGGGACAACATAAATATGAAGTGTTTAAAATAAACGGTCAGCGATTTGTTGTCAAAATGGATTTGAACCCGTTGACTAATAAATTTGAATACCACATGTACATTAGGCATCTTATTATGCCGCAACAAGCAATCGCGGCTTATTTTGCAAAAACAACCGATGTCTATAATCCTGATTATGACAGAAATGAACTTTACAGTGAAAAATTTAATATTACAGTTTACTATAAAAAAATAAGTCCGGATATTTTATTAATTTCAGCGTTTTACGAAGGAGGTAATTATGACTAATAAAAAAACGGTATATATTCCTAATATTGGAATGGCAGAAGTTTTTGATTATGAACCATCCAAAGAAGTCGAAAAAGTATTTCTCAATATGGAACAGCAGGCTGATGAAAATATTGCTAAAAAGAAACAAACAGTAAATGTCAATTTTCGTTGGTCCGAGTTTGAAATTGCAAGAGCAAAAAAAATTGCCGATAAATTGGGTATACCGTATCAAACATATTTAAAAATGACTTTAAAACAAGCAATGGATAATGATGAGAAAAAATTTATGTAAATTTTACCGAAAGAGATAAAAAATAAGAGAGAAATTTTACTCTCTTATTTTTTATTTTCGGGGTTTACACTTATGCCGCTGCGGTCGTTTAGTTGAATCTTGCAGAAACTGCAGCAGATACTACCTTTTTCATATTTCCGTTCACTATAACTTTTGGTTCATATGCATTTTTTGGACCATATTCAATGTAAGTTTTTCCGTTGATTGTGAATTCTCTTTTTATTGAACTTAGTGAGTTGTTTTCAACATGTTTTTCTTGTTGTTTTACTTGTTGTTGTAAAAGTTGTGCTTGTTGAGCAGCTTTTGCCTGTTCAATGAATGATTTTTGTGCTTGTTCTTGTTGTTGTGCGTATTTTTTTCTTTGTTCCGCTAAAAATGCTTGTTGAGCAGCATATTCTTTCTGTTGAGCTGCAAATCTTTGTGCTAAAGTTTGTTTTTGAGGTTTTACTTCAACAGTCTTCATTTCAACAGTTTTTTGAGGTTCAATTTTTTGTTGAACAGTTTGAGGTTTCTGTGTGAAATTTTGTGTTTGTTTAAAAATATTTTGTTTCAATGTTTGTAATTGTGCAGCAGGTTGGAAAAATTGTTGTTCAGGTTGAGTAAATTGTTGTTGATAAGCACCTTGAGCAAACATTTGTGCTGTTTGAACCGCAGGCTGCATTTGTTCTGTGAATAAAAATTCTTTCACTTCATTTTTACGTTTTAAATCGCAAAGTCCAACGCATACAGAATTGTCATTAAAAAAGTTTTTCAAAAATTGTTCCATAATCTTATTCCCCTTTTCTCGTGTTTGTTATATAATGTATTTAATAATGATTTTTAAAAAGTCAATATTTTTAAGAAAAGGAGTATAAAAATGGCAAAAATCACAAAA
The DNA here is from genome assembly GCA_964383455.1 of uncultured Muribaculaceae bacterium. GTDB lineage: Bacteria > Cyanobacteriota > Vampirovibrionia > Gastranaerophilales > Gastranaerophilaceae > UBA6984. The sequence continues at coordinate 9,628 of CAYLHN010000037.1, forward strand.
GAAATGGGTATTATGGACATTGTTCAAAATTATCCTGAAACAGTAGAAGTGTTTCAAAAATTTGGCATGGGATGTATTGGATGTGCTGCGGCTCATTTTGAAAATCTTGAAGCAGGCGCAAAGGTTCATGGCATAGATATTGATGCTATGGTTGATGCAATGAACGAAATTATAGGTGAATAACATGGAAGTTTGGCAATTTTGTTTATGTGTATCATTGGCTTTAATTATTGCTGAATTATTTGCACCGTTTACTTTCTTTTTAAGCATGGCGATTGGTGCATTGGTTACAGCTGTAGTCGCAGTTTGGTTCGTTTCAAAATCAGTGTTGATTCCTGTATTTGCAGTTTTTTCATTAGTGTCATTATTGATTTTTAGACCGTTCCTGGCAAAAAATAAAGAACACTCTATAGATGATGAAACAGGTATTGGCGCTCAATATTTAGGTAAAATTGTAAAAGTTATTCAACCTGTTACTAATAATTCAGGTGCAATATCTGTTTACGGTGAAAGATGGGAGGCTCGTTCTCTCAATGAAAATGAAACTTTCGAAGAAGGCGAAGATGTCGAAATCGCTAAAAACGAAAGTTTAACAATGTATGTACAAAAAGTTAATAAATAAGGAGTTATTTTATGTGGTTAATAGTTTTATTAGTATTAGTTATAGTTTATATTATTAAAGGTGTTATTATCGTTCAACAAATGGAAGAAGTTATCATTGAACGCTGGGGTAAATATAACAGAACTTTAAAATCAGGTCTTAACTTTATTATTCCTGTTATTGATACTCCAAGAGGAATAAATTGGAAAGTTTCTCCAAAAAGTTTAGATGGTGTTACTTATTCTTATACAAAAGTTATGAACAAAATTGATATGCGTGAAACCGTATATGATTTTCCAAGACAAAATGTAATTACTAAAGATAACGTTACAATCAGTATTAACGCTCTTTTATATTTCCAAATTGTTGATTCAAAATCTGCAGTTTATGAAATCACAAACTTAATTGACGCTATTGAAAAATTAACTCAAACAAACTTAAGAAACTTAGTAGGTCAATTAGATTTGGATGAAACTTTAATTTCTCGTGATAAAATTAACCAAGAGTTAAGACAAATTCTTGATGAAGCTACAAATAAATGGGGGGTAAAAGTAAATCGTGTAGAATTACAGGATATTAATCCTCCTGCAGATATTCAAAAAGCTATGGAAAAACAAATGAAAGCAGAACGTGAAAAACGTGCTATCATTCTTGAATCTGAAGGTCAAAAACAATCTGCAATTCTTCAAGCTCAAGGTGAAAAAGAAGCTGCAATTAATAAAGCCGAAGGTGAAAAACAAGCTTCTATCTTAAGAGCTGACGGTATTGCAAAGGCCAGAGTTCTTGAAGCTGAAGGTGAAAAACAAGCTATTGAACTTATCATTAATGCAATAGGTGATAAAGGTAAACCTGATCAATACTTAATTGCAATGAAATATCTTGAAACATTAAAAAACATGACAAAAGGACAAAACAACAAAGTTGTTTACATGCCATATGAAGCAACAGGTATTTTAAGCTCTGTTGACGGTATTAAACAAATGTTTGATGGTATTAAACAATAAATACAGTTATTGTATATATTATGTTTATTCGGCGGTTTGTCAAGATGACAACCCGCCGATATTTTGCAAAAAAAAATGATTATGTTATTATGAAAGAAAAAGGAGATAAAAATGGCAAGATTAGTAAGACCAACATGGGCAATAAGATGTACACAATCAGGCTGCAGAGCTTTATTTGAAGTAGCACAGTTAGAAGAAGGTAAACAACAAGAGGTTATTTGCCCTAACTGCGGCGAACACTATGTATATCCAATTTCTAAAGAAGATGAAGAAAGAGAAGTTTAGAAAAAGGATATATTGAATTGTGAATAGTGAAGAAGTTTTAAATCCAAAACGCTATAATCAATTCAGCGAATATTTAAAACAAAAATTCGGTGTTAAGGTTTATAAAATAACGCTTGACGCCGGATTTTCTTGTCCGAACAGGCAAAATGGCAAAAAAGGTTGTATTTATTGTGATGCAGGCGGCAGCTTTTCTCAGTCGCATTCTGCAAATATGACTATAAAAGAACAATTGGATTTCGGCGCGCAATATTTAACCGAAAGGTTTAAAGCGGTTAAGTATATGTCGTATTTCCAGTCTTTTTCTAACACATACAAACCTGTCGAAGAATTAAAGGAAATTTATGATGCAGCACTAAATCATCCGGATATTGTAGGAATTTCAATCGGAACAAGACCGGATTGTGTCGATGAGGAAAAACTTGATTTAATAGCAGGCTATAAAGATAATTATGAGACGTGGATTGAGTATGGGCTTCAATCTATGCATAATAAAACCTTAGAACGTATTAATCGCGGGCATGATTTTGAATGTTTTTTAAAAACATATGAAAAAACTAAAGAAAGAGGAATAAACGTCTGTGTTCATATTATTTTTGGCTTGTGGGAAACACATGATGAAATGATGCAAACTGTAAAAGAACTTGCAAAGTTAAAAATTGACGGATTAAAACTTCACATGATTTGCGGGCTTAGAGGTACTGAACTTACAGAAATGTATAAACGCGGAGAATTTGAGTTTATGAGTGAAATGGAATATGTAAATTTGTGCTGCGATGCAATAGAATTGCTTCCGCCAACAACTACTTTACACAGAATTGCAGGCAGCGGCTTAAAATCAACTCTTGTTGAACCAAAGTGGATTGGCAAAAAATTTGAATGTTTAAATAAAATTGATGCAGAACTTATTCGGCGTGATTCTTGGCAAGGAAAATTTTATAAAAAATAATATTTGCAAAATATATTTTTTGTTATAAATTATAAAATATAGATAATTTGGTTTTAGATTTTTTAAGTTTTTTGCTTACAATATCTGTAAATTTATTTAGTGTATATAACTTGACAAAATATATGGTTATTGTTTAATAAAATAACGCACATGACATAGCGTCGTTACCCCCCTTTTTACTAAAGGGGGCGTGGCGGGCTATAATGCTCGTTTATTTTGAATTACAAAAGAACATTATAATTTAAAGTTAAAAAAGGAGTCTGCTATGGAATGTAAAAAAGATGAAAATAAGTTGGAATGTTCTTGTACATATACTTCTTGCAAAAACAGAGGTGTTTGTTGTGATTGCGTAAGGGCTCACCGAGAAAAAGGTGAAATTCCGGGATGTTTTTTTACCGCAGCAGGCGAAGCTACTTATGATCGTTCTATAGCTAATTTTATAAAGGTTATGTCAAAACATGTATAAAAAATATATATGTCTTTTTATAATATTTATATTTACATCTCCAATCGCTTTAGCACGTCCTGTAAGTGAGGTTTATGGCGGAGTTGGCGAAGGTCAAACAATATTTTATTCGTTTAAAACTAATAAATGGTATTATGAAAAACCAAAACATAATGAAAAAAAGATTTTGCCAATATCAAGGCAGATAGACGTTGAAGGTTATTCTGAATATACATCAGAAGATGGTAAAATTTATTGTCCTGACGGTTCAAATTATGAATTTCTTTACAAAGGTAGATTGATTACATATCACATTAATGAATTAAAATTTTTTGAAATAATTTATAACAAACAAAATAAATCTTTTTTGGAACAGCCGCTTGATGAAAAAGAAATAAAAAAAATTATGGGGCATCCTAAAATAATTTATATTTCAGATTTTAATGTTGAAAATAAATTAACAATCGCAAAAATACCTTTTAAAAATCAATCTTACCTTATATTGAATGATACGGATAAATATTTTTACGATTACTCTATAAATGCCCCTCAAAAAGACCGAACTATAAAAACTTTATTTAAAGTAAAAAAGCCGTGTGTATTAAAATTTGAACATAGTGTGTCTGATAAAATGGAATTTCCGCCATATCAACTTAAAATAATTTTTTAATAAATAAATAAATATTAAGAAAAATTAATAAACAGAAAAAATCCCTGTTGACAGTAAAAATTGTTTGATATAAGATTTTTTTACACACGCAGCCGAGTGGTTTTATACTGTGCGGCAAACGTAAGGAAGAAAAAGGAAGAAGAAAATGGCAACAGGACAAAGAATCAGAGTTTGTTTAAAAGCATACGATCACAAATTAATTGACGTATCAGCTGACAAAATTGTTGAAACAGCAAAAAGAACAGACGCAAAAGTAGCCGGACCAATTCCTTTACCTACAAAAAGACGTATATACTGCGTATTGCGTTCTCCACACGTAGATAAAAAATCTCGTGAACACTTCGAAATGAGAACACATAAGCGTATAATAGATATATACGAAGCAACTCAACAGACAACTGAAGAGTTGAGTAGATTGGATTTACCTGCAGGTGTAGATATCGAAGTTAAATTATAATTTCGGCACTTGTAAAAACTAAATAAGCATTATGCATATAATGCGATCTACGACTCTAAAAAGGGTAAAGGTAAGAGGCTCACAAGGCACGTAGCGCTCGCAAGCAGACGGACAAAAAGGTAACTTTTATGCTCCAAAAAAGAAAGGAAAATTTATGACACTTGGTGTGATAGGTAAAAAAGTTGGAATGACTCAAATTTTCAACGAAGAAGGTTTAGCAGTTCCGGTAACTGTTATAAAAGTTGATCCGATTGTAGTTACACAAGTAAAAACAGTTGAAACAGACGGTTATAACGCAATACAAGTAGGTACAGTTGCAGCAAAAGAAAAACATTTAACAAAAGCTCAACTTGGCCACTTTGCAAAAAATAAATTAGATAATTTCCGTCACCTTCAAGAATTTCGTGTAGATAATCCTCAAGATTATACAGTAGGTCAACAAATCGAATTATCAGTATTAAATGATGTACAAAAAGTTGATGTAACAGG
>CAYLHN010000038.1:0-14356 GCA_964383455.1 uncultured Muribaculaceae bacterium
TTCTTATCTAAACTTTAGGGTTTTAATTAAGTTTGTTACATATCTTTACGAATATTATAAAATACTGCCGTTAATCAGCAGCTAAATTTGAGCCGATTGTTTTGCTGAAATTGCTGTTGTTATTGCATCAATAATTCTTTTTACTTCAATAATTTCTATATTTTCATATTTATCTGAAAGGTTGTTCGCTGCAGGTATAATTGCACGTTTAAAACCAAGTTTTTGAGCTTCATTAATACGTTTTTCCAAATCATTAACAGGTCTTATTTCACCTGAAAGTCCTATCTCTCCGATTAGAACAGTTTGCATGTCAGCAGTTACGTCATTCAGGCATGTGGCAATTGCAACAGCAACACCTAAATCTGCTGCGGGTTCAGAAATGTCAACACCGCCGATTACATTTACATAAACATCTTGTTTTGATAGATTAAGTCCTACTCTTTTTTCCAGCACGGCTAAAATTTGCAAAACTCTTGACGTATCAACGCCGTTTGTTACGCGCCTTGGACTCGGGTAAGGAGTTACGCCCACTAATGCCTGAATTTCAAGTAACAAAGGCCTTGTGCCTTCATTTGCTACTATAATTACACTTCCTGGGGTTGCAACGTGATTTTCGTTTAAAAATAATTCGCTTGGGTTTGTTATTTCGACTAGTCCGTTTGAGTGCATATCAAACATGCCGACTTCAGATGTTGTTCCGAAACGGTTTTTTACTGCTCTTAGCAATCTGTAGGATTTATATTTATCGCCTTCAAATTGAATAACAGTATCAACCATATGCTCCAATATCTTTGGCCCTGCAATTGCACCATCTTTTGTAACATGTCCTATGACAATAACTGTTATATTTTCTGTTTTTGCAATTTGCATTAGATAATTACAGCATTCACGAACCTGACCAACGCTTCCTGCTGATGAAGCAATATTATTAGTATAAATAGATTGAATACTGTCTATAATCAAAAAATCAGGTTTTAAATCTTTTATTTGAGAACGAATTTGTTCGAGATTTGTTTGCGGGTAAATATACAGATTGTCATTACTTACATTCAGTCTGTCTGCGCGAAGTTTTATTTGTCCTGCTGATTCTTCGGCTGAAACATACAAAACTTTTTTATCTTTTTTGCATAATTCACCGCTTGTTTGTAAAACAAGTGTAGATTTGCCTATTCCTGGGTCTCCTGCAACAAGAATAAGCGAACCTTGCACAAGTCCCCCGCCTAACACTCTGTCAAATTCGGAAATATTTGTGCTGACACGAATATTTTCGTTAACTGAAACATTATTGATAGGCATTGGTTTTTCTGTATTTAAAAATTCAGAGGCAGGAGTTTTTGTTAAAACAGTTGTTTTTGTATCAATTTCTTCGACAAACGTGCCCCAAGATTGACATTCAGGACATTTTCCTAAATATCCAGCTGTTTCATATCCGCATTCTTGACATACATATTTTGATTTAACTTTTGCCATTTTATTCCTTAAACATTCAGAAATTTACAAAGTTTTTTCAGCCAATTCTGCCCTTTTAACTCAAATTTTTTATTAATTTCTATATCTCTGTAGTATTGATTATAATTTTTAATTATATTTTTTGGAAGCTGCTGCCCTTGTTGAAGTGTTTGAGCCAACTGTTCAAGGTAATTGTCTTGTTCGTCTCTGTACATTAAATCCCGATGACGCAAATCTTCATCAGCTTCTCTGTGTACAAGTGCGTGATAAGCACATTTTATAGAAGAATCTTTAACATTAGAAGGAAAAACTTTTAAAGCTTCACGAACAATAATTTTGTCTGTTAATACAGCAATAATAATACCGCCAACGTATTTACGGGCGCTTACAACATCATCAAATTTGATATCAGACATTTTCCTATACTAAATCCAAGCATTCAGTTTCGATAAAATTCATCATTGCTCTATCGTCGCCGTTAAAGAATTGGCTTGAAAGTTCTTTAATAGCTGCAATTGCCATTTCATTTTTGTCCATAACGGTTTTATAGAAAAATTTCTTTCCTGCACGATAACGAACAAGCAATTCTTTTGAGCTTAATCTGTCCATAACTGTTTTTACAGTAGTATAAGCTCTTTCCATACCATTTGCAGACATATCATCAACAATGTCTTTTACTGATATATTCATATCTTCATCAATAGCTTGAAGTTTCCATACCGAATTTAAAATTTCAATTTCTAAAGAACCTAATGTCATAAATACCTTCCTCATGTTTTTAACTATTACATTCATAATAATTTATTTAGAAAAAAAAATCAAGTTTATAATTTCAAATATTAATTTAATTTAATAAATTTGAAATATATTATTATATCCTTGCAAATAGCCCAACAGGGTATTTTAAAAATAATAAATACCATGTTTAATATAATTAAATCTTTTTCATACTTCCAGCTATTCTTAATTCATGCCTCTTTTTAGAGGCTTTTTTTTAGTCTGTATAAATAATTTTTATACCGTATTCCGAGAGTTTTATCGGTTGAGTTTGGAAAGTATGATTTTTTTGAGGGTATTCTGAAGGAACATAAATTATTTTTGGTGAAAATTTAATATTTTCTCTAAATTCGATTGTTTTTTGGCAAATGTTTTCAAAATATTGTATATTTATTATCAGTGAGTTTATCAGGCATATAAACGAAATTAAATATATTTCTGCAAATTCTTCTTTTTTTGTGTTTAAAAGCAGAAATAACGGTAAAAACCATAATTGCGGAACAAATCTTGCCCACCATGCTTCGTGGTTGCCTATAATTGAAATAAGTAAAATTGAAATAATTGTCCAAAATAGTTTTTTTTCTTCTTTATTTTTAAATCTTATAAAAATTGAAAGGATTAGAGAGCATATCAAAATTCCGCTGAAAAAATATCCAAATCCTGCAAGGCGCATGTCTTCAAATACAAATTTATCATCACCGCTAATTGTAAAAGGAATTTTTAATCTAGGCACGTCATCTGACAGAATCAGTGGTGATAAATTTTTAGATACGGCAAATAAAGAAAAAAATAGTTTTTCAAATCTGTTCATATTTTCAAATCCTTGAGGGTATGATGTTATCATTCCGTCTTTATTTGCTTCAAGTATTGAACTTTTAATTACAGGATAAAACGCATTTCTGCCTTGTTTTATATTTGTAAAATAAGGATTTATTCCGCTTATTAAGATTAAAACAGATGCTGTAATACATATAAGTAAGAGTTTTTTTGAACGATAAACACATAAAAATATGAATAATATGATTACAGTTGTGAAAAGTCCTGTTAATTTTAAATTTGAGAGAATAACTGCAGAAATACAAATTAAATATAGTGATTTGTTTGTATCAATATTTTTAGCATAATTAATACAAGAGAATAAAAGTATTATAAACATATAATAAAATGCTCCGTCAACGTAATTTGTGAGCATTTGGCATATACAAATCGGATTATATATAATTAAAAATGAAAATATTGAACTCTTTAAATTTGTAAACTCATAGTTTTTAAGTGTATAAAATGAATAGCAAAATGCGCAAATCATAAATATGTAATTTGTTATTTTAGTAAGTTCAATTTTTTCAAATACATAATATATGTTTGCACCGGTTATTTCGAAAAATTTTAAAAAAGTTTCCACATATTCGATAGATGCACTAAAAACATATTCCTGCCTGTTTGCAAAATCCGCAGCATTATCCCATATTGGATTTAAACCCGATTTTAGCAATATAATCATTGCCTGATGGTACGTTGTGCCGTCATATGAAAAATCCGGAATAAAATAACATAAAATTCCAAACAATAAAATTAAATCAAAAAGTACAATAACTTGTGCAAATATTGATTTAACTGTATTTTGTTTATTTGTTTTTTTTTCTAAAAAAATCAGGGAAAACACTGAAATAATAATTGCAAAAAAGAAATAAAAATAATTTATTGAAATCTTAAAAATAAATCCTGTTGTTGTTAACAAAAACAAAGAAAAAAGTCCTGTTAAAATAGAAATAGTCCAATTTAAGCAAATATTTTTCATAAAATAATTATATCTAAAAATTATTTTTTAGGATTTTTTAATAAAAATACCAACGGTGCAACAATAATTGCAACAATACCACACCATCTGAAAGCTTCCATAAATCCCCATAAAGTCGCTTGTTTCAGCATACTTCCGTATAATGAATATTGCGCCATATAATTTGCGACATCAATACTTGTAAGTTGGGAAAAAGCTGCCGTCATTGCTGAAACCCTGTCAGCAAAAACTTGATTTAATGCGGTCATATTACCAACCATATTTGCTTGATGTATTTGCGAATATCTTGAAATAAGAGTTGTGACTACAGAAGTTCCGACAGCACCACCAACATTTTTAAGCATATTTTGCAAACCGCTTGCATTTGTCATTTGACTGTTATCAAGCGTTACAACGGAATATGCAACTAATGGCATCATTGCAAACCCCATACCGACACCAAACATAAAATTTGGTATTGCAATACTTATTGTTGAAATGTTGAGGTTTAAAAATCCGAATTTTAATCCTGCAATACCAACCAAAATTAATCCGGCCAATGCAAAAAGTCTATTATCAATTTTTTTTGATAAAGAACCAAAAATGGCAATACCAATTAAAGCTCCGCATCCGCGGGGCATAATTGCCATACCGCTTTTAAAAGCTGAATAACCTAATAAAGATTGTAAAAATTGAGGTAATAGAGCTATCGATGCAAGCATTACAGCCATAATTGCAACCTGAACCCATGTTCCTATTGCATAATTTTTATCTTTAAACACCGATAAATCAATTAAAGGTTCTTTACCTTTTAATTGTGAAACTATAAACGCTATAAAACAAAGCACGCAAAATACAGTTAATTTACAAATCCAAGGCGCATTAAACCAGTCCGCATCATTACCTTTATCAAATATAACCTGCATACTTACAAGCCATAAAACTAAAAAAGAAAACCCTATCTTATCCAGTTTTACATTTTCCTGTTTTTGGGCATATGGCGGATCTTCAAGAAAAATTTTTGAAAGCCACATTGTAAATATACCAATTGGAACATTTATAAAGAAAATCCAAGGCCAGTTCCAGTTATCTGTAATCCATCCTCCTAAAACAGGCCCTATTATAGGTGCAACTACAACAACTAAACCGAAAGATGCCATTGCTTTACCACGTTCTTCAGGTTCAAAACCCTCCAAAAGAACCGCTTGAGCAACCGGTAAAAGTCCTCCGCCGCCAAGACCTTGCAAAATTCTTGCTATCAAAATCATTTCAATTGAATTTGAAATTCCGCACATAAAAGAAGATACTGTAAACAGACAAATACTGCCAATAAAAAAGTTTTTGCGTCCAAGTTTCTTGCAAAACCAATCAACTGCCGTAATCATAATACCGCTTGCGACAATATAACTTGTCAAAATCCACATTGATTCCTGACGGCTGACCGAAAAAGTTCCTGCCATGTGAGGCAGGGCAACATTTGCAATTGTTTCATCCAAAACAAACATAAACGCAGCAAAAATCGTTGGTATTGCAATTAACCAGGGACTTTTGGAAGGTTTCCATTCATTTTCTGCAACCGCTTGTGTCATTTTATTTTACTTTTACCTTTGGAATTACGCTCATGCCAGGTATAATGTTGTATTCTTCAGGATTAATTTCTTCATCAAATACTATTTTTACAGGTATTCTCTGAACAATTTTTACAAAACTGCCGACAGCATTTTCAGGCGGGAATAAACTTGATTTTGCACCCGATGCTCTTTGAATACTGTCAATTTTTCCTTTAAATATTTTATTCGGATATGCGTCAATTTTTATATCAACAGACTGACCTTGTTTCATTTTTCCTACCTGATTTTCTTTAAAATTTGCAACAACCCAAACTTCGTTAGGCACTATTGCAAACAAAGGTGAACCTGTTTGAACGTAGGCTCCTGTTTCGACTCTTTTACCCGAAACCGTGCCATTTTGTGGTGCATAAATTTTTGTATATGAAAGTTCTAATTCGGCTTTATCCATTTTTGCCTTTAAAACCTTTATGTCCGCGTCTGCAACTTTATTTTGCTCTTTTGACATAACATTTTCATCTGCATTAACTAAATTTGCCTGAGATGTTTGATATCTTGTTTCAGCCATATCAAGCTGCTGTTTTGATACAGCACCTGTTTCGTATAATTTTTGATAACGTTCGTAATCGGTTTTTGCATTTTCAATTGAAATTTGTGCGGCGTTGTAATTTGCTTTTGCAACTTTCTGTGCAGCAAGAGCTTTTTCATAAGCAGCTCTTGTTTCGTTTGCTTTTACAATATAATCAGCAGGGTCAATTTCTGCGACTAAATCACCTGCTTTCACTTTTTGATTATCTGTAATATATACATTAATTATCTGTCCCGCAACTCTTGGTGCAACTTGTACCATATGATTTTCCACATATGCGTCATCTGTTGATTCAAATTGCATATTATAAATTATTGCAAAAACTAGCAATATTATAATCACTATTGCTAAGGGTACAAATATAAAACGCTTTTTAAATCGCAAATTTTTTTCTTTTTCTTCTGGTTCTTCTTTATTATCCATTATTATTCCTCTTTTATATATTGAATTCAACAACTTCAGACAGAGCTGTTTCCAATTGGTTTAAATACTCAGTTAAATCTGCCATCTTTTCTTCTGAAAATTTGTCTAAAATTTTTTCAAAAACTTGAGACATGATATTAAACTGTTCATTGTAAAGTTTACTGCCCTTTTTAGTTATTTTTAATCTTCTTACCAAGCGGTTATTTTTAGTGTCGTTAATTCTTTCTATATAACCTTTATCCTCCAGTGAAGTTAGAATTCTGCCTGTTCTGACTCTGTCTCTAATCATTAATTTTGCCAAATCTCTTTGACAAATATTAGGATTATTTATAATGAAATTTAGTGCTGCAAATTCATCTGATGTCAGATTTAAATTTCTTATTTCAAAAAAATTTTTTCCTAATGTATGTATGTATGTTGAAAGTTGATCAATTTTGTAAAAAACAGTTTTACTAAAATCTGTCGGCACTTTATGTTTTAATTTTATGTCCATTTATACCCCTTTGTTACAAAAATTACATGTTGCATTTGTAACAAATATATGTTATCATACTGCCGTAATACTTGTCAAGTATATAGGGGAAGATAATGAAAATTAAATATATTACCACATGCGGGCTTATATTTTCTTTGATGGGTTTTAATGTTCTGCCTGTGTTTGCCATTAATGATAAAACTTCAGAGCAAAGTGATAAAGCAAAAATAAAAAAAGAAAAAATGCTGAAACATAAGGTAAAACGTAGTAAAAAATATAATGATGATTATAAATATGCTTATGTAAATTTAGATTTTTGGAAAAGTTTTAATGATGAAAATTTAAACAATTATATAAATTTGGCAATAAAAAATAATTATGACTTGAAAATAGCAACTTTGAATGTTGATGAATTTTATCAGGCTGCAAAAATTCAATTTTCAAACGAATTACCTCAGGCAGGGCTGGGATTTTCTCCAGCTTACGCAAAGGTAATGGGTGCAGATGCAGATTGGTTGTTTTCTTTTCCTATGATAATTAATTATGAAGCGGATATTTTTCTAAAAAACAGAGATAAAACAAGAAGCGCTAAAAAATTATATGAGGGCTCTCAATTTGATGAAAGAGCAGCTTATATTTCTATTGCATCTGCTGTTGGAGCGGTATATTTCAATATTGCAAAACTGGACGAAATGATTGCGACTCAGGAACAAATTGTTGATTTAAGAAAACAAATTTATGAAATTATGCTTGTAAGTAATAAAGAAGGACTTGTTTCAACATCCGACACAGTAAAAGCAAATAAAGCGTACATTGCGGGTGGTGCTCAATTAATAGAATTTAAAAAAGAGAGAGCTAAATTATTGAATAAATTGGCAGTTTTAATCGGAGACTCTCCTGAAAATGTAGAAAAATATAGTATTTCAAAGCTTTCTGATATTAATTATACAAAAGAAATTCCTTCAGAAATTTCATCAGAAATAATTATAAACAGACCCGATTACTTGAAATCTGAAAAAATGTTGGAAAAGTACGGAATTGATGTTAGAGTTGCAAAAAAAGAATTTCTTCCGACAATTAATTTGTCAGGTTTGGCACTATTTTTGAGTCAACCTGGCGGCAGCGGTCTATTTAGCACTCGAAACGGAATTTATGCGCTTGCCGCAGCTGCTATGATGCCGATATTTACAGGCGGAAAAAGAATTGCAAATTTAAGACTTAAAAAAGTTCAATATGATAAAATGCTTGAAAATTATCACAAAACAAATTTGACAGCAATTCAGGAAGTAAATGATGCACTGATTTCTGTTAAACGGGATAGTGAAAAATTAAATGAACATAAAAATCAATTAAGACTTGAAACAGAAGATTTTGGTTATACTCAGCAGCGTTATAATGCAGGTATAATTTCAAAACTTGATTTGGTTCAGATGAAAGAAAATTTATTAACTGTAAATCAACTTGTTGCAAGCGCAACAGCTGATTGCTATGTAGATTACATAAGTCTATACAAAGCAACAGGCAGTAAATTATAGTGAACGTTAAACTGTGAACGGTTCGTAAAAGAAAAATATTTAACTACACAAATTTTCAAGATTATTTCTTTTCAAACATATTAGATATTAAGTTTTTGTATTTTTCAAATATGGAATTTCTTTTCATTTTTGCAGTTTGACTCATTAAGCCGTTTTCTGCAGAAAAGTTTTCTTTTATTACTTCAAAATTCTTTATTTGTTCAAATGATTTTAAATTCTTTTTAGATTTAATGTGTGTTGCAATTTCTTTTTTTATTAATTCTCTTAATGTAGGATTAGAAATTGTTAAGTTTGTACCTGATTTTAGGTCTTTTGCAAGTATACCGCATTTTTGCAAGGCCGCTTCAGATGGTACAATTAATGCCCCAATGGATGTTTGGTCTTGACCTACAAGCATTATTTGAGAAATATAAGGACTTTCCAAACAAGCTTCTTCAATAGGTACCGGTTCAACATTTTCACCGTTTGAAAGTACAATAGTTTCTTTTAATCTTCCTACCAAAACTAAGTTGTTGTCAGCTGTAAGCCAGCCGATATCACCTGTATTAAACCAGCCGTCTTCGCTGAAAACTGCTTTTGTAGCTTCTTCGTTTTTATAATAACCTTTTGTTACCTGAGGGCCTCTTACATAAACTACCCCTTTTTGTAAAATTCCTAATTCTTCTTTTGTTTCAATATCTAAAATTTTAATTTCAGTTGTCAAAAATGGTGTTCCGCAGCAGCCCAAGAAATTTGGCTCAGATACATTTCTTAGTGTAAGTACCGGTGAAGTTTCCGTTAAGCCGTAGCCTTCTCTAAGGTTTACGCCTATTGCATCATAGAATAATTGGTCTTTCATAGATAATGCGCCGCCGCCTGATATTGATGCTCTAAAATTTATACCTGCAGCATTTTTAATTGATTTATATAATGTATTTGTAAACAATACATGAAAAGGTTTTAGAAAACTTCTTGCAAATTTGTGGTATAAATTTGTTGCAATGTGGTAATCACCTTTTTTGTTTGTAATTCTTCTTTCTGAATACATTTTGTGTATTTTATAAGTAATACTCAATTTAACTGCAAAATCGAAAATTTTATATAAAAGAATAGATTTTTGTTTTAATTTTTGGAATATTCCAAGTCTCAATGCTTCCCAAATTCTTGGTACAGACATGAATGTGTCAATTTTGTATTTTGCCAAATCGTTTTTCAAACCGGTTAATGTCGTAAAGTGTAAATGACAACCTGAAGATAGATAATATAATTGAGTAATATGCTCATATGTGTGCCAAATAGGCAAAATTTGCAGTGTGTTTTCACCTGCTTTAGATAAAAATCCGCGCTGAATTGAAGGCATTTGCGCAAGAAAGTTTTTATGAGTCATTAAAATGCCTTTTGGCATTCCTGTTGTTCCTGAAGTGTACATCATTGCACAATTTTCTTCAAGATTTTGTTCGGGTTCGATAAATTCTTTAGTTTTGCCTATTTCCAATGCTTGTTCATATGAGTAAACAGGACAACTAAATCCTGAAAAATCATCATTTTCTTTTGTGAACATTATGAGTATAAAATTTAGATTATATTTTTCAAGATAAGGTTTTAGTTTATTTAACAAAACAAAGTCTTTTACTATCAAACCTTTGCTTTCGCTATGAGCAAGTATATAATCCAATTCTTCAATAGGTGCGTTAGAACCTCTTAATGTACATATAGCACCGCATTTCATCGCTGCTAAATCAACGGTTGACCAAAGTCCGTTGTTTTCCGTAAATATGCTTACAAAATCCCCTTTTTGTATGCCAAAAGATTGTATTGCTTTTGCTATGTTCGTAATATTGTTTAGCAAATCCTTATATGTCAGCTCTATATTACAATATGTGTCTGTTATTGCCTGTAAATCACTATATTTCGAAAAACATTCTTCCAAATAATTATTAAAAGATGTTTTATCACTTAAAAACTTATTTACTTCTCTTGTTCCAAGTATTAATTTTCTTTTTATTAACGCTTTTCTGAGCTTTTCTTTTCTTTCGTTCATACTCCGTCCAATTCCCAAGTTATTATTAATCTATACAGTTATACTGCGGATTAATAATAACACAAACAAAATTTATTATAAATACGGATTATGTTATTTTTTTATGTACCAAATAACAGGAGTATCAAATTTGTTAAATCCTTCGATAGGCCCTCTTTTACCGTATTTAACAGGTTGTTCTTCTAACGGTAAATTTTTTCCGTATGAATTAACATCAACTATTGATAATGAATCATAATTTTTTAAGAATTTTTTGTATGAAATATCTGCTTTGTATGTTGTATTCCAAGGATTTGTACAGCTTATTTTTATTTCGCTGCCATCTTTTTTAGGTTCTAAAGTATAGGCATGGAAAGCATACAAACCTTTATCTGCATCTATTTCGCTTTCGATGCCGAATAATGATGATTTTGTTCCGCCTGTCATTATATAATTTTCACTAAATTTATCTTTAGTTATTAACGCTTCAGCTTTAGCTTTGTCATGTTTTAAATTTAATTGTCTAAAACCGCCGAATCCGAATCTTTGGAAAACTTCAAATTCGTAACCGCCTAAGGCTCCTCTATAGAAGTCCGCAGCACTTTCAAATTTATCTGATTTATTATCAGGGTCGTCTTTTAAATCTTTAAATTTTAATCCGTATTCATCTTCTTCATAGTAAATATTAAATTTGTTGTCATCTCTGCATACAACAATTTGCCTTGAAGAATCTTTTTTAGCTTCAAGATAATCGTTTAAGCGTTGCTTGTGTCCGTTTAATATTTTTTCTAATTTAGCTTTTTCTGAACCTGTTGCATTTTGAACTTCTTGTTCTTTTTTTGCAATTTTGTCGTTCATTATTTCTTTAAATTTAGTATCGGCTTTGTTAATAGAATCAAGTCCATAAGCGTCTTCTAGTATTTTTATGCCGTTTGAACCTTTTACACCGTAACGATTTATACGGTCTTTTGGCAATTCGGCATTTTCGTATTTGTATTCACCAAATCCGTTTTTAAATTTAACTTTTACATCGTTACCGTCTTGTTCAAAAGCATCATATAAAGCAACTCTTGCTTTTGGATTGTTCATCAATGAACCTAATGTTGATACCAAATAACAGTCGCCAATGCTTTGTTGTTGAGTTGTAAATCTTGTTGCGGGCGGAAACAATTTTGTAAAAGTTTTTTTATCTATTTTTAATTGTTTTGCAGAATCGTTATCAGTCTTAACATAGATGTTTTTTGTGCCTTCAACTTCAAAAACATCGCCTATTTCTCTTTTTTTAACTCCTTCTTCAGGGTTTTTTACTGCGGGTACATATACATCTGAAACATTTTTGCCAGAAGCTTTTGCTTCAGTTATCATTCTCATATCTTTTAAAAGATTTTCGTTCATTTTTCCGTCAGTCCAATAGTGGGAAACGGTAGAAGCATCCATGTCTCCGGACTTAATTAAATCTAAGTGCATTTTTGCATTAGCTGCATCTTCTGTTTTAGAACACAAAACATCAACCAAACGTTCTTTTTCTCGTCTGTAAATCTTGTCACTTGTTTGTTCAACGTATTCAGTTGCTGAATGTCTGTCAAAAGTCGGAATTTCAACTTTTTTAGGAGTAAGAATACCTAAAGAAGCGCGATAATTTGTTCCTGTAGGAATTGTTCCTACAGTTATAGGTATAGTTTGAATATTATGTTTTTCGCTTTTATTAACCGTTATATTAGTGTTTATAGCTTTTTTAACGGAAACTTGCGGAATATTATTATCAAATTTCATATTTGCCCTATGGATATATAAACGTTTTTTTATTAATTTAATTGCCCAAAATTTACATTTTTATAGAATTTTTTATATTACTAATTGATATAGAATAAACCTGCAACCGTTCCGGTAATTAATGTTGTAATTGTTGCTGCAAGTAAGCTTTTATAACAAATTGATGTTATTAATTCAGTTCTTTCAGGTACTAAAGAGACTGCTCCTCCAATTGCAATGCTTAAAGATTCAATACTTGTAAAACCGCATAATGCATAAGATGCCACCATTGCACTATGAGCAGAAATAGTACCTGCTTTCATAGCTTGACTTAAAGCTACATAAGACGGAACTTCAGTCATGATTAATCTTGTGCCCAAAAGTTCTCCCACGAATGTTGTATCTTGCATATTTATTCCCATCAAAATGGCAACAGGCTTAAATAAAACTCCCAAAAATTGACCTATTGTAATGTCGGTAAAATAACTTAAACACAAATTTATTATACCCAATATCCCAATTACGGCAACAAGCAATACTGTGATTCCCATAACCATTTTACCGCCGTCTGTTGCACCATTAACAATGCTTCCGGTAAACGTTTTTGCACTATCCGGAATTTCCATTTTTATTTCATTTATTCCAGGTGCTTCTGTTTCGGGTTCCATAATTTTTGCAATCATAATTGCTGCAGGAATGGACAAAACGGTTGCACCAACTAAATGGCCTGCGATTGTCGGAATTTTGTCGCTAAGAAGCGATACATACAATGCCAACATTGAGGACGCTATTGTTGACATAAAAACGGTAAAAATTAAAAATAATTGCGACTTTGTCATTGAACGAAAATAAGGTCTTATACTTGTAAAAGATTCTATACCTACAAATATATTGCTTGCAGAGCATATTGCCTCAACAGCACTAATACCGAAGAATTTTTTTACAAATTTTGCTATTGTTACAATAATAAACGGTAAAACTCTTAAATAATATAATAAACTGCAAAGTGCAGAAAAAATTATTATAAATGTTAAACTTTGAAATATTAAAATAAATCCCTGTTCAGAATTTGCTGCTCCTAAAGAACCAAAAACAAATACAATTCCTTCTCTTGCGGCTTCAATAATTTTAGTAAAGAAATTACTAAATGCTAATAAAACTTCTCGGCTTTTAGGTAACAAAAAAATTGCCATTGCTGTAATTAATTCAAAGAAAAGAGCAATTACAATTGTTTTAATGTTAATAGCTTTCTTGTTACTACTGAAAAGGTATGCAATCAGAAGAAAAACAAATATCCCAACTAAACCTATAGTTTTTTGTAACATAAAAATCATCCTATCCCAAACATTAACAATTATTCAATAATATTATTCAACATCAAAATTAAATTAATGTAAATAGACATGTAGTTTGCACTTTTGGGAAAAGTTGAGTTTTAAAATCTTTGAAAACATGAAATTACATAACCAAAACATATTCAAAATTATAACATGTAAATTTTTAATTCATTGTTATTAAAAATGCGTTATTCAATATATTCAGGAAAATGACAATCAAAACCAACTTCATTCATTCTGCAGTACCGGTAGCATGATATAAAAATTTTCCCATAAGTTAAAATAAAATATTCGTCATTTTAAAGTATTTAATTCAAAACTTAAAATGGACACAAAGTGGCAATTAATAAAAATAAAAACCATGAAACTTAAACAGAATCAAGGTTTTTAAAATGGGCAGGTGGATTTTTCTTGGATTATTGGCGGTTCGTCCATTTTAAATTCGCTATATTTTGCCTATGGCAAAATAGTCGCTCATTACAATGGGCTCACGAGGACGTGCTGGGTTCGCTACGCTTACACGGCGCACTTGCCAAAATCCGCCGAACCACAAAAGGTGGTTCTCATCTTACCTCTTTAAAATAAAAAAGGATATAGTTTTCACTATATCCTTTTTTATTTGGGCAGGGGTGGATTCGAACCACCGTAGACTCGCGTCGACAGATTTACAGTCTG
>CAYLHN010000039.1:0-1681 GCA_964383455.1 uncultured Muribaculaceae bacterium
CAGTTGCTCAAGGTGTATTAACACTAAGAGGCGGTGCTACATCACACGCAGCAGTTGTTGCAAAAGGTATGGGTAAACCATGCGTTTCAGGATGCGAAGACTTGAAAATTGATTTAGCTAACGAAACAATCACTTGCGCTGACGGAACTGTATTCCATAAAGATGATGTAATTTCATTAGACGGCGGTACAGGCGACGTTATGGAAGGTGCTATCGAATTAGTTGAAGCAGGTATCGACCAAGATTTCGAAACTTTCTTCGGATGGGTTAATGAAATTAAACAATTAACAGTTGAAGCTAACGCTGATACACCAAAAGATATCGAAAATGCTAAGAAATTTTGTGCAGAAGGTGTTGGTCTTTGCAGAACAGAACACATGTTCATTGATCCTGAAAGATTACCTTGGGTACAACAAATGATTATCGCAGGTACTCCTGAAGCTAGAAAAGAAGCTTTAGATAAATTATTACCTATGCAATATGATGATTTCTACAAAATGTTCAAAGCATTAGGAAATCTTCCATTAACAGTAAGATTATTAGATCCACCTCTACATGAATTCTTACCTTCAAAAATAGAATTAGTAGAAAAAGTTGCAACTAAAAAAGCACTAGGTCAAGATTACACAGAAGATCAAAAAATGCTTGAAATCGTTGAAAACTTATCAGAATCAAACCCAATGATGGGTCTAAGAGGTTGCCGTTTGGGTTTAACTTACCCTGAAATCAACGAAATGCAAGTAAGAGCTATCTTCTCAGCGTGCTGTGATTTGAAAAAAGAAGGTTATGACGTAAAACCTTACGTTATGATTCCTTTAATCGGTCACGTTAACGAATTAAAAACTGCAAAAGAAACTTTAGTTCGTGTAGCTGACGAAGTTATGCAAGAAAAAGGTATCACAGTAGAATACAAATTCGGTACTATGATTGAAATTCCTCGTGCAGCATTAACTGCAGGTGAAGTTGCAGAATATGCTGAATTCTTCTCTTATGGTACAAACGACTTAACTCAAATGACATTTGGTTACTCAAGAGATGATGCTGAAGGCAAATTCTTGAAAAACTATGTTGAACAAAAAATCTTGCCTGCTAACCCATTTGTAACATTAGATCAAAAGGGTGTTGGCAGATTAATCGAAATGTCAATTAAAGAAGGTAAAGAAGTTAACCACTCATTAATTGGCGGTATCTGCGGTGAACACGGCGGAGATCCTGATTCAGTTAAATTTGCTCACAAAATTGGCTTGAATTATGTATCTTGCTCACCATACAGAATTCCACAAGCAAGATTAGCTGCAGCACAAGCAGTTATCGAACAAGGTTCTTTACTTCACGCATAGTGAGTAGAAAATCTTGATAAACTAAAATCGGGCGGTGATTTTTAATCACCGCCCGATTTATTGTTTAAAATTCGTTCATTAAGTTATCAATATCTTGTTTTATTGTTTCAGAGAATAAATAAGCTTCTGTACAATCTTCTATGTTTTGCATGTGCATGTAACCAAGTGCATAATACAAAATATTAAACTTTACTTGAATATCAAATAATTTTTCTTCAATATCAGTTTCCATAACATTCCTTTAATATTTACTATATATATATCGTATTATACATAAATATATCGTAAATGTTAAAGGCAGCCTGCGACGCCATCGCGTCCGGAAAATCCGTTTCCGAGAT
>CAYLHN010000039.1:1691-14121 GCA_964383455.1 uncultured Muribaculaceae bacterium
TATGGTATAATTTTTCTATGGAAATAATTAATGAGATAAAAAGTTTAGCGGCAGAAAAAGGTATTACTCTAAAATATATAGCTGAACAGTTAAGTGTAATTTTAGGTAAGAATTATTCTGCGGATAATTTATCACAAAAACTTCGTACAAACCGAATACGCTATTCTGAAATTAAACTTATCCTTGATATATTAGGTAAAGAAATAGTTATAAAAGATAAAGATTAAAATATAATGCATATAATAAAAGACAAGTCAAATGACTTGTCTTTTATGGTGGATTAAACTTGCCAAAACTCGAACTTTATTTGAGAGATTATATTGCTGAATTGCAAAATATAAAAACAATATTATTAATTTTAAAATTTGAAAAAATTTTAAAATTAGATGCGTAATTTTTATTTCAAATTAATAGTACGCAAATTATTTAGTTTTACTTCCGTCCATTTAATAAGGTTAAGAATTATTCTTGAGGGTGTGTAAGTTCAATACATATCAGACTAATTGGAACTTTTCTAGGAAACTAAAACAAGAAAGGAGTCTAATATGTATTGAACTAGCAAGGGTTGAAATATTAAAAAAAAGAGTTATAATAAAAATATCGGGTGCGAGGTCGCCACCTCGTAACCATATCTTTTAAAAAAGACTTGCTTACTGCTTTTTAGTGGTAAGCATTACTTTTTGGCGACAATTAAAAGAATTAATAATATGAATAATAAGTTATAATCCATACGCCAATTCTCCTTTCTTTTTCTTGCCGACCTTTTAACAATTTGAAGTTGTCGGTTGGAAGATTAAGAAATGATATGGTTTGCACCCGATATTTAATTATCAATGTTCTGTATATTTTTATTTTAACATACTTTTGGTTTTTGCAAGTATTTTAATAAATTTGAAGATTGGCAAATAAAAAGCAACAAAAAAGAGCCGAAAAGGCTCTTTTTTGTTAATGGTGGACTGAACCCGACACAGTTAGAACTTTTAATAAAAGATTATGTAACCGAATTAAGACACCCCGACAATGTATTATTACTTCGCAAAATGGAAGTATATTTAGCCGCTTAAAATTCGCATAAAAGCGGGGTTTATCCCCGCTTACTAATCCGTGCAAAAAAGGTTTCTAATTCTTGACGCTCACTAAAATTTTTATTAAATTTAAGCGTAAATGTTCTTTTTAGATATGTCCATTTTGAGTAGCGTTGTTCTTTTCATTTATGTTTTTCGTTTTTTGCGTATCAAATTAAATAGCGCTAGTGTATGCTTCTTGATAACCAAAATTAAAGGTTAATAATTCAGTCATAATTATAAACTTTCGTAAACTTTTTATTTATTTGTAATGATATGTCTTGACATTTTATAAGTAATGGTATATAATTACAACATGAAGATTAAAGAAATATTAAAACTTTTAGAAAAAGACGGCTGGTATCAAGTAGCACAACGCGGTAGCCATAGACAATTTAAACACAATGAAAAAACGGGGCGTGTTACAGTAGCCGGTAAACTGTCAGACGATATAGACAAAGGTACTTTAAATAGCATTATTAAACAAGCCAAACTAAAGGAGTAATATAAAATGTTAGACAATTACTTAATTATTATTGAAAAACAAGAAAATAATTATAGCGCATATTGCCCAGACGTAGATGGGTGTGTAGCTACTGGCGCGACACAAGACGAAGCGCGTAAAAACTTTCTTGAAGCGCTAGAATTTCATTTTGAAGGGCTAAAAGAAGACGGTTTACCAATTCCTACCCCTAGTTCTTCTTTTGCTTTTTCTTCCGACGACTGTACGGGTGTTTTAAATGTTCGTACTAAAAAATCTACACATTTAAAATTAATTAAACTTGCCGAAAAAGAAAATGTATCGGTATCACACCTTGTTAATGACGCTATTATTAAACAATATGGTTAATTATGAAAAAAATACTTTTAATATTATTAACATTTATGTTTTTATCCATGCCGGCATATTCTTTAACACTTGAAGCGGGTATAGAATATACAGTAGACCAAGCGCGTATAGTAGCATTTAAAGATACTAAATTAACCATACCTACAAGCGAATTTAGTACCTATATATATGATATTTTCTATTATTCAAATATAGAAGCTATAAAAGATGGCCGCTTAACTGTTGGCCTTGGTTTTAGTCGTCAATTAGTACCTTTTTACGGTAAAAATAACAAATTATCTTTTTATGGTGTAATTACTGAAGACCAACCCAACAAAAAATTATACTATTCGCCGGCGGGTAAACTGTTAAAATATGAATTAAACACATTTAAAGGCGTTTACCCGTATAAAACGATAGCATACGACACAAAAGGCAAATTAATAAATATTAACCTTGTTGTATCAGACCATGAAGCATTTGTATTTGACAAAGACAAAAAACTAATAGCGCATTGGCAAAATAATAAATGTTACGATGATAAGGGGGATATAACACTTACGCGCCTGTACCCTTAATAATATCGCGCATTTGGTAATTATTATTTTTAATACTATCCCTAACCAATGGTATACCGCTTTGTTTCATCCATTCTTGGAATATTTTTTGGCCTTGCGCCGGGTCTAAACTTTGAAAAAAAGAAAGAATTAATAAATTTAGTATGTTCGAACTTTATATATGATGGCGAAAAGCTAACAATAACAATAAAAAAAGCGTTTCAACCTATAGTTAAAATCGCTTCTTTGAAAAATGGTGGGCCATCCAAGACTTGAACTTGGGACCTCACGCTTATCAGGCGTGCGCTCTGACCACCTGAGCTAATAGCCCGCATATCTGCGTATCCATAATCTAACATAAAGTTATTTTAAAATCAAGCATTTTAATATACTTTTAAAATAATTTTATAAAAGAGTATAGTTTAACTTGCTTTCTGTTGTTATAGAATAATGACAACTAATTTACAAGTTATGGGTACAGATAAGTGTTAAGCATTATAATAAGACTATCTTGTTATTATCCCTTGACAAAGCATTTTTATCACTATAAATTATTAGTATGAGTAGATTTTTAGAAAGCTTAAAGTATTTGAAAAAACAATTGAATACTTCAACAGAACAAACTGTTGCAAGAATTTTGTTTAATTATTCTATAAAAATTGCGACAGCCGAATCGTGTACCGGTGGTCTGTTGAGTTCAAGACTTACTGATATAGCCGGAAGTTCATCTTATACTAAAGAAAATTTTATCACTTACGCAAATGAAGCAAAAATGGAATTACTCGGTGTTTCTGCTGAAACATTAGAAAAATTCGGTGCTGTTAGCGAAGAATGTGCATTAGAGATGGCAGAAGGTTTATATAAAAAAACAGTTTGTGATGTTGCAATTTCAACAACAGGTGTAGCAGGTCCTACAACTCCGGAAGCAGGAAAACCTGTAGGTCTTGTTTATGTTGCAATTAAAAACAAATACACAAGTGAAGTCAAAAAATTCGAAATTAATCCACATCATAGCAGAAAAATTATCAAATTCTTATTTACTCAAGCAGCATTGGAGTTTTTAATTGAGTTCTTAACTGAAAATTACATAAATGCTATACAGCAACTATCTCAGTCAACAAATCAGGATACTGTTTAATAAGAATTTTTGCTAAATCTTTTGGCTCTATTTGTGTTAATACGACTGACATTAATTCAGATGGTAGTTCTGTATTCATTGCAATTAGTGAATCTGTTTGAAGAGCCTGTACACAAGGCATCATATCTTCTTTTTCTAATGAACCTAACATCATAGTATAAGCATCAGCAGGGAATAATTGAAGAACTTCTTCATCTTCCTGATACATTTTCATAATCATAACACGTTTTGCATCTTGATTCATACCAATAAGAGCTTCTTTATATGTATCTTTGTCAAGACTTGTTAACATTTTCATTAACTTGTCAGGTTTTTCCTCCATAACAGGTTCACCTGTAGCTGTCTCAATCATTGCAGCAATAACTTCAGGATCCATTTTTGCGATAAATTTTTTCAAAAATTCAGGATCTAAATCTTTATTTACCATAAAGTTATTAAGTTCTTTATCAGGCATCATTTCCATAACTTTTTCAAGCGGAAAACAAATTAATGCAGCATTAACAACTTCTTCAATTGGAGCCATTTCTTCCATCAATTTAAGTAATTGTTCTTGAGAAAAGAAATTTAATCCTAAACGAAGGTCATCATCTTCAAGAAATTCCAATAATTCCGGTTGTTTTTGCTGCGGAATTTGCGAAATAAGATTAAACTTATTTCCCGGTTCATCCAGTTGGTAAGTTTTAATTAACGTATTAGGATCAGAAGCAAGCTGTTTTTCTAATTCTGCAGCTTTAGTATTGCCTTGTTTCTTTTCAGATTCAATGATTTCGTCAACAGTTTTGTTCGTATACATCATCATACGTTCTGAATTGATGTTCAGCTTTTTCTGTAACATAAACAAGTTTGTATCTATTGCTATTGGTGCCATACGTTAACCCTCTAATAAAAAACTCTACATATATAAACGTTATTTTTATTGCTCAATTTCAATATTTCAAAAAATTGTAACAATCGTAACATTTATATTTTAAACTTTCATTTCCTTTTCAAAACCAAATAAAGAGCTTATTGATTCATCATCGTGAATTCTTGAAATGGCTTGAGCAAGAAGATTACCGACTGAAAGTTGTTTTATCTTTTCAGGGAAATGTTCGGTATCGTGAGGTATTGTATTTGTAACAATAACTTCTTTTATCGGAGCTTCTTCCAGTCTTTGAATTGCAGGGCCTGAGAATACCGGATGAACAGCACATACATATATATCTTTAGCACCTTCTTTTTTAAGAAGTTTTGCAGCTTCGGTTATGGAACCTGCGGTATCAATAATATCGTCACACATTACGCAAATTTTATCTTTTACATCACCTATTACACAATTTGCAATAGCTTCGTTGTGTTTATCTCTGCGTTTGTCTATGATTGCAAGAGTGCAGCCTAAATCTTTTGCAAAATTTCTTGCTCTTTTAACACCGCCTGTGTCAGGACTTACTGCAACTACATCATCAGGATTAAGATTTAATTTTTTGATGTGATTAACAAGAATTGATGTTGCAAAAATATGATCAACTAGGATATTAAAGAACCCTTGGATTTGGCCTGAGTGTAAATCTATTGCAAGAACTCTGTTGCATCCTGCAGTTGTCAATAAGTCAGCAACTAATTTTGCTGTAATTGCTTCACGACCTGAAGTTTTTCTGTCTTGTCTTGCGTATCCGTAATAAGGAATTACTGCAGTAATAGATTTTGCGCTGGCACGTTTGAATGCGTCTATTATAATTAGCAATTCCATCAAATTTTGATTAACAGGTTTGCATAGTGGTTGAATAACAAAAACATCATCGCCTCTAACGCTGTCTTTAACTTGAACGTATATTTCACCGTCTGCAAAATCTTTTATAACCATTGGACCTACTGTTGTACCCAATGCGTCTGCAACTTCTTGTGCAAGTTTTGGGTTAGAACGGCCTGCAAAAAGTTTTATATCGTGGGTTGGGTTAATTTCTCTTTCCAATTGTTTGTAAACATCTTCATTTAACATTTTAAAATCCTTTCAATACCTCTATAATTTATTATAGTATCAAAAATCAAATTAAACATAAGATTTTACGGAATATTAAATGTTATTTGTTTTTTTTAAAAATTCTATAACTTTTTTAAGTGCAACGGCTCTGTGAGAAATCTTATTTTTTTCTTCTGAAGAAAGTTCTGCCATAGTTTTTGAATATCCGTCAACTAAAAATATCGGGTCGTATCCAAAACCGTTTGTTCCTTTTCTTTCTTTGGTGATAACACCATGGCATTTACCGATTGTTTGAAAAATTACAATACCATTTTCGTCTAAAAGGGTCATGCAGCAGACAAATTGAGCTTTTCTATCGTTTTTTTCTTTAAGTTCATTTAATATTCTTGTGATTTTTTCGTCTTGAGTTCCTGCGTATCTTGCAGAATAAATTCCCGGAGCACCATTTAAAGCTTCAATACATAATCCCGAGTCGTCTGCAAGGCAGTACATTTTTGACACTCTATAAGCTTCTTTTGCTTTTTTAAAAGAATTTTCTTCAAAAGTGGAACCGTTTTCTACAGGATTGAAATCTTCATTAGGCAGTACAAATTCTATATCGCAATCACCGCAAATTGATTGTATTTCTTCTAACTTATGGGCATTAGATGTAGCAAAAACTATTTTCAAAATTAAACTCCAAATCGTCTTTGTCTTGTATCAAAATCTTCAATAGCTTTTGCAAGTTCCTCTTCATTAAAATCAGGCCATAATGTTTTTGTAACATAAAGTTCAGAATATGCAATCTGCCATAAAAGATAATTTGAAATTCGTTTTTCTCCGCCTGTTCTTATTAACAAATCCGGATTGGGAATTCCTGCCGTGTATAATTCATTTGAAATAACTTCTTCGGTTATTTGTTCAGCAGGGATTCCTTTTTTAATAATATTTTTTACAGCATGAACTATTTCATCTCTTGAACCGTAATTAAATGCAATATGTAATTGTATACCGGTATTATCCTTGGTTGTTTCTCTTGCCTTATTCAAAGAAGTATAAACTTCTTCAGAAAGTCTTGTGCTGTCACCAAGAAAATCGATTTTTACGTTATGTTCTTTTAATTCATTAAATTCGTTTTCGATGGCATTGCAAAATAAATCCATTAAAAATGTAACTTCTTCTTCTTTTCTGTTCCAATTTTCTGTAGAAAATGCATATACGGTTATATGTTTTATTCCAAAATTTTCGCAGGCGGCAATCGTTGTTTTTAGCGAATCAACACCTTTTTTATGCCCGACCGGAGGAGGAAAGTTATTGTTTTTTGCCCATCTGCGATTTCCGTCCATTATAATTGCGATGTGCTGTAAATTTGTTTTTTCAACTATCCCTTTTATTTTTTCTTTTAATTCTAATGTCATCTTATTTTCCTATAAACTATTTATATTCTAGACCAAACCAAACATTTCTACAAGTTTGTGTTATAATCGTGTTATGATTGAACTTTTGATATTATATTCAATTATTTCTAAAGAGTTGACAATGTATGGTATAAAAAAATACATTGATAAATTTTTTGCACCATACACAAAACCTAGTTTCGGAGTAATAAAACCTGCTCTCACCAGACTGGAAAAAGAATTTTACATATCAAAGCGAAAAACAATGTCTGAAGGTGGTAAGCAATCAATTTATTATTCTATTAATAAAGACGGGCACGAAAAAATTAAAGAATTGCTGTTAAAAAGTTTTTCTAAAAATCCAATCCAATTCTTTGCGGATGCAAGGATTAAAATTGCATGCTCATCTGCGTTGAGTGACGAAGAAAGAAATATTTTTTTTCATAAGCTAAAAAATCAAACTCTTGAACATAAGTTTGAAGCCGAAAATATTATAAACGATGAAACACTTTCAATGAGTTTTTATCAAAGAATAGCGATGGATAACGCTATTTGTGAATATAATAATCTGGCGGTTTTAATTGAAAATTTGGAAAAAGAAAATGCCGGCAATAGTTAATAGCGTTGAATTAGGCTCAATTGCCGATGAAATTAATATTGAAGCAGGGGATGAGATTTTATCAATAGACGGCTGTGAGCTTTCTGATTTGATAGATTATAATTTTTACTGTAAAACAGAATTTTTGACGTTATCTATAAAAAAAATAAATGGTGAATTGGAAGATATTGAAATAGAAAAAGATTATGATGAACCGCTGGGTATAATTTTTGAATCTGCAGTTTTCGACAAAATAAAACCTTGCCTGAATAAGTGTATTTTCTGTTTCGTTGACCAACAGCCTAAAGGTCTTCGGGATACCTTATATGTAAAGGATGATGACTACAGACTGTCTTATCTTCAGGGTACTTATATAACTTTAACAAACCTTAAAGAAGAAGACAAAAACAGAATTGCAAGAATGCATCTTGGACCTTTATATGTTTCAGTTCACACGACAAATCCTGAACTGCGTGTAAAAATGCTTAAAAATCCAAATGCGAAAAATATCATGGATGATTTGAAATGGTTTAAAACGCAAGATATACCAATTCACTGTCAAATTGTTCTTTGTCCGGGTTATAACGACGGCCCTGAACTTGAAAGAACTTTAAAAGATTTAAAATCGCTAAAAAATACAGTATTATCTGTGGCAATTGTTCCGGTAGGCTTAACTCAATTTAGAAAAGAAGAATTACAAAAAGTTGATGAAAAAGTTGCAAAAGAAACCCTTAAAATTGCCTCAAAATATAAAGGTGTATGTTGTTCTGATGAATTTTTCCTACTTGCAGGAGAAGAAATACCGCCCGCAGAATATTACGGGAATTTTTCGCAATTAAGTGACGGAGTCGGCTCTTTAAGGCTGTTACTCGATGATTTTAAAAAACAAAAATTACCAAAGGCGCTAAAGCATGAAACCAAAATCATTATCGCTACATCATACGCGGCAAAATCAGCATTTGAAATTATTTGTGAAGACTTGAATAAAATTAAAAATTTAACCTGCGAATGTGTTCCCGTTAAATCAACTTACTGGGGTAACAATATTACAGTTGCAGGACTTATAACTTCCGATGATTTAGTAAATGCTCTAAAAGATAAATCCTCAGACATAACAATTATTCCGTCCGTTATGCTAAAACCTTTTTCCGAAGACTTTCTTGACGGAAACAACTTAAACTATGTACGAGAAAGAACAAAACAAAACTTCTTTATTGTAAAAAATCCAAATACAACAAAAGAAATCATCGAAATGATAACAGCACTTTAATCAAAAATTAAAGTGCTGTTAAAAATATTTTATCTTAATGTTTACAATTAATTACAACTTGGATTAGATTCGGTTACGACATTACCATTGTCACAATTACCGTCGTCATCAAAATGCAAATAATCCATATTATCATAATTAATTATCCAATACGTTGAACATGAACCATCAGCAGATTTATTGACATAATTTTTTAACTGACTAAAAGTATATATCAGACCAGTACAAGGTAAGTTAATCATGTTATTTGCAATTTTAAAATTAAAATAATCATAGCCCATTGTAAATTTACCTCTATTAGGGCCATCTATATCAACGGATGCGTCACCATTTGGCCAAAATGCAATCGACATTCCATCAGCAGTCATAACTTTATATATATAGGATTGGTCATCTATTGTTGTCCAATTTTGACCGTTATGCTGAAATTTTACATAGCCAGATTTAAAACAACCTTTATTAGCATCTATACCGCAGTCTTTTGAAATTTTCATAAATTCAGTAATTCTTCGTGCTTTACATACTACCGTAGAACAGTTATGTTCTTCCCAAGTATCATAATCGCCATATATAGCTTGTGCTCTGTCGAATGCCTCAGTTAAACCTGAATATGCCTTCTTTACTCTGGTGACTCTTTCTTTGTCGCCTGTAGCGTGGTTAAGATTTGGCAGAGTCAATGCCGCAACAACACCGATTATACCAATGACGATTAATGTTTCGGCTAGAGTGAATGCAGATTTAATAAATCGCGAATTGTTAGTTGTAGTTTTGTTTTTCATATTTTTATCCTTTCTACATATTTAAATTCTGATAATATATAATTTAATTGTAATTATACATAATTAAACTATATTAGTCAATAGTTTAATTGTGTATAATTTATAATATATTAACCTTAAAATACAAAAGAGGTTAATATGTCAGATATAAAAAAACTGCTTGGCAAAAAAATACAAAATCTTAGAAAATCGCAAGGATACTCGCAGCTTGAATTTGCTGAAAAAATTGATATTTCTTTAAACGGTTTAGGAACAATTGAAACAGGTAAAGGTTTTTTGACCGCTGAAACATTAGAAAAAATATTGAAAGTCTTAAATATTGAACCAAATGAATTATTTTCATTTGGGAATACGG
Organism: uncultured Muribaculaceae bacterium; assembly: GCA_964383455.1. Classification (GTDB taxonomy): domain Bacteria; phylum Cyanobacteriota; class Vampirovibrionia; order Gastranaerophilales; family Gastranaerophilaceae; genus UBA6984. Next base: position 11,618 of record CAYLHN010000039.1, read on the forward strand.
AAACAGAACAACAGCTATATGATAATATAGTCAGACTGCTCGACAACATTAAATACGACAGAGAAAAACTGTCAAAAATTTACAGCATAATACGAATTATTGTATAACACGAAATGAACAGAACTATAAAAATCAAAGTCTGGTTCATTAGACAAGTAATAAATGACTTCTTTATTGTAAAAAATCCAAATACAACAGAAGAAATTGCTGAACTGCTAAAAACGCTTTAATATTCTATACCTTCTCTTGCAACGACACCTGTATCCCAATAGTGTTTTACAGGTTCAATTTTTGAAACTAAATGTGCAATCTCAATAATCTCAGGTTTAGCGTTTCTTCCTGTCAAAACTATTTCCATTTCTTCAGGTTTATTTTTTAAAGTTTCAACCATATCATTTAAATCAATAAGCCCTAAATCAAGTGCAATGTTAGCCTCATCCATAACAATAAGATTATAAGAATTGTTTTTTATGGCCTCTTTAACAATTTTCCAGCCTCTTTGAATTTCCGTTTCATCATCTTTATTTACGTTATCAGAGTATACAATTCTGTCTAATCCTGCTTGAAGAATCGTCAAATTATCATTAATTTCCGAAGATAATTTTTTAAAAGAAATTAACTCGCCATAATTATCTCCGCCTTTTGTAAACATAACAAGCAAAACCTTCCAGTTGCGGCCCAAAGCTCTCATACATAAACCAAGAGAAGCAGTCGTTTTACCTTTTCCGTCTCCCGTGTAAACCTGTATATATCCATGTTTTGCCCAGTTGGGATTAAATAATTTATTTTCTTCTTGTGTCATACCATGATTTATTATATATTAAAAAAATGAAGAATAAAACAGAATTAAGATTAATAGCAAAAAATATGCGAAAGTCGCTTGATATTCAAAAAATCAGTACTGAAATTTGTTCTAAAATAAGACTTCTTGACATATATAAAAAAGCAAAAAATGTTCTTTTATTCTATCCGCTGAGAAATGAAATTAATTTACTTGATTTAATTAATAATGAGAAAAATTTTTATTTACCAAGGATTAATGGTGAAGATTTAGAAGTTTGTCAATTTCAGCTTGGTGATAAATTAAAGGAAAGTTCATTTAAAACAAAAGAACCTTTGACAAATCCAATAAATATAGAAATTTTGGATTTAATATTGCTTCCTGCACTAGCAGCTGACAAAAATAATTATCGTTTGGGATACGGTAAAGGATACTATGACAGGTTATTGGAAAAAACTAACGCTTATACAATATTACCAATAGCAAAAGAATTAGTCTTTGAAAACATTCCGACAGAAAACCATGACAAAAAAGTAAATCTAATAATTACAGACTAAAAAGGCGATATTTTTGATATCGCCTTTTATATTTATTGAATACCTAATTCTTGTTTTGTCATTCTGTTATCGTAATCAATACGTCCGATTAATTTATTAAGACGTTTTGCAACTTCCATAAACTGTGGTATAGGTAAGCTTTGAGCACCATCAGAAGACGCATTATCAGGGTCATGGTGAACTTCCATCATAATACCGTGAGCGCCTGCAATTAAAGCGGCTTTTGACATAGGTTCGATAAGATATCTTCTGCCTGTTCCATGACTTGGGTCAACAATTATCGGTAAATGAGATAATTTTTTAATTACAGGTATTGCTGAAATATCTAAAACATTTCTTGTGAATGATTGGTCGAAACTTTTAACGCCGCGTTCGCAAAGTATAACATTCTTATTACCGTTGCACATAATATATTCAGCTGCAAGTAAAAACTCTCTTATCGTAGAAGCGCCGCCTCTTTTTAGTAATACAGGTTTTTTTGAGTGACCTACAGCTTTTAATAATGAAAAGTTCTGCATATTTCTTGCGCCGATTTGAATAACATCAACATAATTTTCAAACATAGGCATGTCAGCAGCATCCATCAATTCGGTTACAACTAAAAGTCCTGTCTTTTCTTTTGCTCTTGCAAGGTAAATTAATGCTTTTTCTTCCAATCCCTGAAAATCATAAGGAGATGTTCTTGGTTTAAAAGCTCCGCCTCTTAAGAATTGACAACCCATTTCTTTTGCGGCAAATGCAACATCAAGCAGTCCTTGATATTCCGGTTCAACCGAACAAGGCCCAGCCATCAGTACAGGACGTTCTAATCCTCCGACTTTTACGCCATTATCAAATGTAACAATTGTATCTTCCTGTTGTCCTTCTCTTGACGCTAATTTATATGGTTCTTGGATTATTTTAACTTCTCTTACACCTTCCAATGAACCTAAAGCATGAGGGTCAAATAAGCGTTTATCACCGATTGCGGCGATAACCGTCATGACTTCTCCTCTGTTTAAAATTACTTTGAATTCGTGTTTTTCAAGAGTTTTTACAACCCTTTGAATATTATCTTCGGACGTACCGGGTTCCATAATAATAATCATTTAACATACCCCTTATTATGTTCTAATACGATAATCTTAGCATAAAAATATAAAAACACAAAAATACACTTTGCACAT
>CAYLHN010000040.1:0-13776 GCA_964383455.1 uncultured Muribaculaceae bacterium
ATGACGGTCTATTCACAACTCACCACTCACGACTCACTCAAACAGCTTTTACCCTCGCTGAAACCTTAATTGTTATCGGCATAATCGGTGTTGTTGCAGCGCTGACTCTGCCAAATCTTAACCACGCAACAGGTGACAAAGAAACTGTAACGCGTTTAATGAAAGCATATTCAATGCTAAACGAAGCAAATGACCGAGTTTCAGCTATATATGGAGAACCTAATGAATGGCAAAGCCAGGGCGTTTGTATGGATGATATTGAATACTGTTGGATGACCCGAATAGGCGAATTTATAAAAGCTGTTAAGTCATGTGATGAATACGGAGATGAAGATGAAGGCACATATTCATCTTGTAGTCAATTTTGGCAAGGTGATTTTGGAACAAACGGAATGGTATATTCTTTTCCTGACGGCATGACTTTGACTTCTTGGGGAACAGGTACTTTTGACTGTAACAAAGATATGTCTTGTTTAGAAGAAATTTATATTGATATTAATGGCCCCAAAAAGGGTAAAAATGAATATGCACAGGATATATTCAGATTTGAATTATTTCCTGACGGAATTCGCACATTTAAAGATTCCGATACTATAGAAGGTGCTGTTGCCGATTGTTTGAGTAATAAAGATTATTACTGTACTTTTTGGCCAATTGAATATGGTAATTTAGATTATTTAAAAGCAGATGAAGAAGGCAAATGTAATGATAATCCGTCAATTATTTTAGATGGTGTTAATAACACATCTTGCCACTAAGTTTAATCTTATAAGTGCACAAAAACATGCTCGCTAAAAAGCGGGCATGTTTTTTAAATCTTAAAATTCCCAGAGAATTAGCCTCTTAGTTTTAATTTTTTAACTAATTCTCTGTAGCCGTCCAAGTTAATATCTTTTAAGTAAGCTAAAAGTCTTTTTCTTTTACCTACCATCATTAACAAACCACGTTTTGTTGAGAAATCTTTTTTGTTAGATTTCATGTGTTCTGTTAATTCGCTTATTTTTTTGCTAAGCATAGCGATTTGAACTTCGGCAGAACCTGTATCTTTTTCATTTGCACCGAATTTCTTAACTATAGCGCTTTTGTTTTTTAAGTTGATTGACATACTTCAATTTTCCTTTTTATTATCTGTCTGTAAGACAATAATAATATGTCAAGAAAAAAAATCAACTACATATTTAACACTTGTAACAAAAAATGAAGATTAAGCTAAATCAAGAAGATTTATTCTGTTTGCTTTTGTGTAGTTATCAGTGCGGAATTGTAATAAGCTAAGTCTTAAATCTTTGTCAGAAGATGCGCTTCTGTAATCTTTTTTTGATTTGTTGAAAGCTTTTTCAAATTTATCATAATCTTTGTCTTCTTTATCGTGTCTTGCAAGTTCGCGTTGTTCCATTAAGAAGATAGATTGTTTTTCTGCACATTCTTTTTCAGAAGCTTTGTATGCTTCTCTATATTCATTAACGATTTCTAACAATTCTGCACGTTTTGCTTCTTGTTCTTTTTTCATTTGAGCAATTTTTTCATTGCCGGGATTTTGTGAATTTTGTGGATTTGAAGCAAAGCTGAAACCGATAGTCATTTTATAAATACCTTTTTAATAGTCCTCGTATATATATTAAGTATTTTTGGGTAAAAAAATTGCCTTTTTAGTATTCATGCGGGTCTGCGGATTTTGGCAAGTGCGCCGTGTGAACGAAGTGAACCCAGCACGTCTCTGTGAACATGTCAAATGAGCGGAAAATTGCAATAGCAATTTGTTAGCGAAATGATTGACTTGTGAACCGCCAATAATCCAAGACAGCGGATTTTGGCAAGTGCGCCGCGTGAGCAATGCGAACCCAGAACGTCCCGATGAACAACATGACGATGCGCTGTTTTTGTAAAAACAAAAGCTGAGTGCAAATGTTGTGAACTTCCAATAATCCAAGATAAATTATTCGGGTACGCATAATCTTCATGCTCGTCCAAATTGCTAATGATATGTAAAAAAATGTAAAAACTTTGAAAAGGATAAACTTCGTGATTTAATAATTTTATGATAGATATTTTTAATACACCTGAATTCTTAAATCCTCAGATGGATTATTTGTATTTTTTACAGAATCTAAGATTAGCACTTCCGAGATTTGTAAGTGAATTTTTTCAAGGTATAACTACTTTAGGTGAATCATTATTTACAGTTTCTTTTATGGCTGTAATTTATTGGTGTATTAATAAAAAATATGGAGAATTTATAATTCTATGTTCTTCATTCGGATATTGTTTTAATCAATTGTTAAAGCTTACTTTTTGTATATACAGACCTTGGATTCTTGATTCAAGAATTGTTCCGTATGAAAAAGCCTTGCCTGCTGCTTACGGATATTCTTTTCCAAGCGGACATACAACAAGTGTAACATTGAATTTTGGCGGTGCAGCATTGTGCTTTAAATCGTGGATTTTTAGAATTTTTTGCTTATTAATAGTTCTGTGTGTTGCATTTTCAAGAAATTTTTTAGGTGTTCACTCCTTGCAGGATGTTGTAATAGCTTTTTTTAATTCCTTAATTATTTTGTTTTTGATGAAGTGGTTATTTGATAGATTTGATTTAAAAGATAATAAAATTGCTGATGGAATTTTTACATCATTAATGTTAATTTTTTGTATTTTGTTTTTAGTTTATATTAAGTTTAAAAGTTATCCAATGGATTATGTTGACGGAAATTTGCTTGTTGATCCTTTGGCTATGCAAAAAGGTGCATTTAAGTCTACAGGTATTCTTATCGGATGTGTTTTGGGAACATTTATAGAACGTCATTTTATTGATTTTCAAATTTCAGAGAATATATATAAACGTCTTGCCGAAGGTATTGCAGGTTTAAGTTTTATTTATGTTTATATAAAGTATATTTCAAAATTCTTTGTTTCTATATTAGGCACTAATATTGGATATTTAATTGCGTTAATTATACTTGGTTTATTTATTACTGCAATTTATCCTTTAATTATGAAAAAGTTAAATTATAAAAAAGAGATTAGATAAAAATCTTGTCCTTTTTTATGCCGAAGGGGGGACTTGTCTTGCTCGTTCGCGTGTAACGGCAATTCCGCGTTTTGTTTTACGCAATTACATTGCTTTCAAACAAAAGCGCTTCAGCCTCAGCTCACTCGCGCTGAACCCCTAAAAGGTGATTAAAGCCCTCCCCATAGCATAAAAAAGACAAGAAAAAATCTTGTCCTTTTTTATGCCGAAGGGGGGACTTGAACCCCCACGGATTTCTCCATACGCACCTGAAACGCACGTGTCTACCATTTCACCACTTCGGCATCTATATCTATATTACTATAAATATTTTATCTTACAAAATTTGTATGTATTTTTTCTTCTGTTTCAGGAAGATTTATACCGGATTTTTTACCGCTTTCAATACACTCCAATAGCCAAGGCCATATTCTGACCTAAAACTCTCATAATCTGCAAACCTTCTTTATCTTGCATTACTTCTTCCGGAGTATTTCCATGTACCATATTCCAATAATTAGATGATACTACGGGCATGCAATTTATTGTAAAGTGTTTCATTATCTGCTCCAAACCTGCTGTTGTACCAGCACGCCTTGCAGAAACAACTGCTGCCGCAGGCTTAAATTTGAAAGCCGAACTGTTTGAATAAAACATTCTATCCATAGCAGAAAGTAATCTGCCTGATGAATGCGCATAATAAATAGGTGAGCCAAACACGAAACCATCTGCATTCTTTGCATTTTCAACAATTTCATTTATCATATCATCTTCAAATACGCACTTACCGCCGTTTGAACGACAAACTTTACAGCCCATACAGTCTCTTATAGGTTTATTTCCAAGTGAAATAATTTCAGTTTCTATTTTTTCCTTATTTAAGGCTTTTTCAACTTCTGAAAGCGCAGTATAAGTACAGCCTCTAACGTTTGCACTACCGTTTATTAGTAAAACTTTCATAATTTTTCTCCTATTTTAAAGGTTCAAAATCTTCAACACCGTGTTTACATAAAGGACAAATAAAGTCTTTTGGAAGTTCTGCTCCTTCATATACATATCCGCATATCTTGCAAACCCAGCCTGTCTTCTTTTTGTCAGGTCTTACAACAGGTTTTATATTGTTTAAGTAATATGTGTAAGTTACAGAAGGTACATCAGAGATAATTTTTGCATCTTCAACATCTGCCGTAAATTCAATGTGAGTTCCATAATCTTTTTTATCAATAACTTTTGCGCAAATAATTGTATTTGTATATTTGTTTAATGATAAAACTCCGTTATCACAGCGGTCTACAAAATTACAATCTGCAAATTTGTCAGTATCTTTTCCTGATGCAAAACCAAATTGTTTAAATACACTGAAAGGAGTTTCTTCTGTTAGAACAGAAATATTGAATACTCCTGATTCTTCAATCATTTTACAAGTGTAATTATTTTTGTTTACCGCAATTGATATGCGTCTTGGGTTATCAGTAATTTGGTTTACCGTATTAATAATACATCCGTTGTCCTTTTCTGTTTTGGAAGTCAGAACATATAATCCATAGCTTATATTGAACATTGGATTTGTAACGGCAGGTTTTATTACAATGCTGTTTGCAATATTTTCAACAAGTTTATCAATAATTTCCATTTGTTCTGATTTCATTGCAGATTTAATTGTAACCATTGGTTCAATAAATTCAATATCTTTCATATCAGCAAGCATATTTTTGATTAAACCGCCTGATGTTGGCGCCCAAGTCCCGTTTTCAATAATTGCAACTTTTCTGTTTTTAAGATTATGTGCTTTTAAATCTGTTAAAATTGTTTCCATATTACAGAAAATACCGGCGTTGTATGTTGTTGATGCTATTACAATGTGAGAACATCTGAATGCTTCTGAAACTAACACAGAAAAGTGAGTTTTTGAAACATCATATATTTTGATGTTTTTAATTCCTTTGTCAGCAAGTTTTGACGCAACAATTTCTGCAACATTTTCAGTATGTCCATATACTGAACCGTATAGAACTAAAACAGTTTCTTCTTCAGGTTCACAAGTACTCCATTTTTGATACTTTTCTACAAACCATCCTATTTTATTTCTCCAAATAGGGCCATGTAAAGGACAAATCATTTTTATTTCAATGTTTGCCGCTTTTTTTAATAATGCTTGTACTTGTGTTCCGTATTTTCCGACTATATTGGTATAATATCGTCTGGCATCATCAAGCCATTCTTCCGTAAAATTAAGTTCGTCAGCAAAGATATTACCGTTTAAGGCACCAAATGTTCCGAACGCATCTGCTGAAAATAATATTTTATCTGTAACGTCATAAGTTACCATTGCTTCAGGCCAGTGAACCATTGGAGCCATAACAAAAGTAAGTGTATGTTTACCTGTATTTAATGTGTCTCCTTCTTTTATTACATCAACTCTATTTTCAACATCAAAATCAAAATATTGTTTCATCATTGTTTTTGCTTTTGCGTTGGTTATAATTTTTGCATTGGAATATTTGTTTGCAACGACTTGTAATGTTGCAGCGTGGTCAGGTTCCATATGGTTTATGATTATATAATCAAGATTTTTACCATTTAGTTCGTACTCCAGATTTTCTTCAAATTGTTCAAGTACAGCTTTATCAACAGTATCAAACAGTACAGTTTTTTCATCTTTTAATAAATATGAGTTGTAAGAAACACCTCTTTCAATTGGAAAAACATTTTCAAAAAGTGCCAAGCGTCTGTCACTTGCACCTAAAAAGTATAAATCTTCAGTAATTTTTTTAGTATTGTGCATAAAATTTCTCCTTAGTATTAATCCCAGTGATTAAATTTTATCATAAAAATAACTGAGTTTTTGTTAATTTAGTTTTCCTTTAGCTTGAAAACATTGTACATTTCTATTAATGCAAAAATAAAAAATACTAAAAAGACCCAAAAATATGATTTATCAGAGTATATATATTGTCCTGAGACTATTTTAAGAGGCGGATAAAGTTTTAATATAAATCCTGCTATTGTTCCCATGAAACCGACTGATAAGAAGAAAAAACAATTCATTATGCTTAAAGAAGTCCCCCTGATTTCATATTTATTTTTTGCGTGAATTATTGAAACAAGTATAGGCGACATACCGCCGCCAATTGCAATCATCAAAACTAAAAATGCTATAAAAATACCTTTTATATTAAAAAATATGCAGGTAGGAATTACAGCAAAAATAATGGTTGACATTATACATACAGTTTTCATAAAGAATATTTGTTTATTTTTTGTTATTGAATTTAACGTTGCCATTGTAAATCCTGAAATTCCGGTAACTATAATCATTAATGATAAAATCAAAGCAGAAGATTCAGTAGACAAATTTATATAATCTTTTAAAAATTTTCCTCCGATTATGGTCTGTAGAACGTAATAAAGTCCGTAATTCAAACCTGCATAAACGTATAAATTTCTGTTAAATTTATTGGATAGAACTTCTTTAAAAGGCTGTATAGAAAATTTTGCGTGCTCGTTTACAGGAATGTGATGCAAAAATATACGTTCCAGACAAAATAATAATGTTAATATTACTGTCGATATTGCAAGAAAGTTAAATATTGACTGCCATTTGTAAAAATTAGTCATGTAAATTAATGGAGCATTTGCGCAAAATCCGCCAATATATCCGATAATTAGCATTAATGACACACTTATTCCAAAATATTTATCAGGAAAACATTTTTTTGCTTCCTGAACAAGGCATAGATAAAATGTTGCTGCACCAATACCTAAAATTGCACGGCTAAAGTAAAGTAAGTATATATTTTTTGTATTTGGAAATATTAAAGAACCGATTGCAAACAAACAGGCTCCAACCATGATTACCTTTATTGCACCATATCTATCAGATAATATTCCGCAAAACAGAAGACTTACTGCATAAGAATACATAAAAATTGAACCTAATGCAGTTACCGAATCAGGGCTTATTACTAAATCACTTTGCAAACTATCAAAAATTGCACCCGGAACAGCGACTCGTTGAAAGTTTGCCATAAAATATAAAAAGAGTCCTAATAAAATTAACAAAATGTGTGTATAATATTTCCTCATAAAATAATTATATCAAAAATTAATAGTCTAAAAATATAATTATAATGATTTAATATATAAAAATTTAAAGTTTTTAAAAACTATGTTTAAGCTCCATTGCCATCTGCACTGAATTCAGCTTTGTTTGCTTCAATCCAAGTTTCACCTAATTCATCTCTAATTCCCGGCTTATTAAACCATTTTACGATGTAACGAGAATCTTGCCCGATGCTACCTGTTATGACTTGCGAATCAATTAACGAAAAACAAGCTTCGGAAATTCCGATTCTTATCCAAACATGCGGAGTTTTTACTTTTGAAGGAGTCATAAAAATTTTTAAATTATTATATCTTTGAGGGGTTATATTTCTTTTATTGTAAGCGTCCTGCTGTTCATCCAAGATAAATTCTTTTAGCATATTTTCAAATCTGTTTGCGCTGTAAGCCATTATAAACTCCTAATTGTTCAACGAATGTATTGGTGCAGGAATTCTGCCGCCTCTTTTTATAAATTTTTCAGACGATAAATTACCTACATCCATTATAGGTGCTTCGCCTAAAAGACCGCCATAAACTGCAGTATCTCCAACTTTTTTATTTGGTACAGGAATTATTCTTACCGCAGTTGTTTTTTTATTTATCATACCTATTGCCATTTCGTCGGCAATAATACCGGCAATGACTGATTCTGAAGTATCTCCAGGTATTGCAATCATATCAAGCCCTACAGAGCAAACGGATGTCATGGCTTCCAGTTTATCAAAGGTCAAATAGCCGTTTGAAGCAGCTTCAATCATTCCTGCATCTTCTGAAACAGGTATAAAGGCTCCGCTTAGTCCGCCTACATGAGAACTTGCCATTATACCGCCTTTTTTAACAGCATCGTTTAGCATTGCTAATGCTGCTGTTGTGCCGTGTGCGCCTGCATGTTCAAGCCCCATTGCCTTGAATATTCCGGCAACACTATCGCCTTCAGCAGGGGTAGGCGCAAGTGATAAGTCTATAACCCCAAAAGGAATACCTAATCTGTCGGCCAGTTTTCGACCTATTAATTCGCCTGTTGTGGTAATTTTAAATGCAATTTTTTTAATTGTATTTGCAACTTCACTTAAATCAGCATCTTTAGATAATTGTTTTACTGCTGCCATAACAACTCCCGGGCCTGAAACTCCTACATTTAATGCGCATTCTGGTTCTCCATACCCTGAAAAAGCTCCTGCCATAAATGGGTTATCACCTGGGGCATTACAGAAACATACTAATTTTGCGGCTCCAAGTCCGTCTTTGTCTGCCGTTAACTCCGCAGATTTTTTTATTATGCCTGCCATTTTTAATATGACATCCATGTTAATTCCGGATTTTGAACTTGCAACATTAACAGATGAACAAACGCAGTCTGTTGTTGCAAGAGCTTGCGGAATACTCTCAATTAGTGCGGTATCACCTTTAGTACATCCTTTTTCTACAAGAGCTGAAAATCCGCCTATAAAATTAACGTTAACTTCTTTTGCTGCCTTATCCAAAACCTGAGCTAATTTTACATAATCAAAACCTTCGCATGATTCACCAAGAATTGATGCAGGAGTTATTGCAATACGTTTATTTATAATTGGTATAGAATATTCATCTTCTAAATCGCAAGCATATTTATAAAGATTTTTTGCATATTTTGTAATTTTATTGTAAACATTTTCATAAACTTTGTCAGCACAATCAGAGATACAATCACGAAGACTTAATGACATCGTGACTGTACGAATGTCTAAATGATAAAGTTTTATCATATTTATTGTTTCAAGGATGCTTTGTTCATTTACCGGATTCATTTTTAACCATATTTAAAAAATCTTGTAAATTAGTACTTTTTACTACTAATTTTAATTCTACACGTCTGCTTTTTGCAAAATCTTCTTTACCATTAATTATAACAGGTTCAGAATAGCTTTTACCCTCAACAATCAGCAATTTATGTAAGTTTTCACTGTATTTTTTATTGTAAGGTGTATAAAATATGTATTTTGCAACTTCATTAGCACGCTGAGTAGAAAGTTCCATATTACGAACAAATTGTTCGTCTTTGGAATTTATACCTGCAAACGTTTGAGAATCTGTATGTCCCTGTATAATAACATTTTCCAGCTTTTCTGATATTTTAGGATTATCAAAAAGAGCATTAACATATACAGGAATAAATTTATCCAAAAAGTTTCGACCTTCTTGAGATAATTCATAACTTCCAAGCTGAAATAGTTGTAAATCTGAAAGCTTTACATTTCCTGTCATTGGGTCTACTTGAGCTTCTATGTTTTTTGATTTTAGTTCTTTGGCTAAGTCTGCAGCGACTTCTGCTTTAACTTTCTGTTCTTCGGCTCTCGATTGTGAATATCCTGTCATTGCAAGTACGAAAAGAACAATAAATATAATTGCCAAACCCAATAACAAGTCTGACATTGTTACCCAAAATATATTTTCCTGTGAGTCTTCTGTATTTAATCGTCTCGTTTTTAACATAATATCCTAAAATAAATTATCTACGACATCACCATCATTTTTTTTGCCTACATTCGGAATTTGAATTTTTTTAATAGATTCATTCATTGTATTAATTCCGTAAAGCATATTTTCCAAATATGGCGTAATAGCTTTTGCAACACTGTTTTCGAGTGAATCTTTAAATTGTTCAGGTAATGTTGTCATTAAGTTTGTTAAATTACCGTTTTGAACTTTTGTTTCTTTAAGCAATTCAATCAAGAACTTTTCTGATGAAATATTGTCAAATAAGCCGTATAAAAGTTCTTGAGCTTTATTTAACGGTTGTTTACACATTTTATTGTAATAAACTTTTTCGCAAAGTAAATAAATTAAAGATGCGGATACTGCCAATACTGAACACAACGCAGCTATCTGCATTCCGGACATCAATGCTGATACTGAAGCGATAGTTGTTTCTTGTGTAGAAAAATCAACATGAGTAAAAGCAATAGCAATATTTAGGAATGTAAATAACGGCCCCATACCGGTTAGAAGTGTTCCTCCTGCTGCGATAATTTTGCTGTTGTATTTTGATGTAACCATTGATTCTTCATTGAAAAAGTATAAAGGATCAACTGTTGTTTGTATATTCGCTACCTGTTGAGAAACACTTTGAAAAGATACGTTTTTATCTTTTTTTATTGCAACACTTTCTGAAAATACCAGTGTATTTCTAAATTCAAGCCATGAATTTACAAAATATTTTGATTTAGAAATTGCTGCATCAAATTCTCCAAATCTGAATGATAAATCAGATTTCTTAAATTTACTTAACAATGAGTTCAACCAATTTAAATTTTCATTAACATTTGAATATTTTTTGTATGTGTAGTATACAAGTGACACAAACGTTGTAATAATGATTAAAATTGCCGGGTCAAAAATTATTCTTACAATATTCATAAACATCCTTTCTGTTTACGGATACATTATACAAAAAAAATTGATTTTTTACAAATATGTTGTAAAATCAGAATATGGAATGTCCAAAATGTGGTATTGAAATAGATGATAAAGTGCTTGTTTGCCCAAACTGCAAAAAAGTATTGAAATTGGAGTGTCCAATTTGCCATACAATTAATAAATCTAACACTTGCCATAAATGCGGATATATTATAATAAGCAAATGTCATAAGTGCGGGAAAATTAATCCGACTATAAGCGGAAAATGTTCAAAGTGCGGTTTTGATACAAATGTCAGTGCTATTTTGCAGGATTCTAACATTGATGAATTTGCTTGTGTAAGTATTAAGTTTCCTAATATAAAGGATTTGATTCCAATTTTTGGTTCAAAAAAGCTCTATGAAAAATTTAATGATAAATTAAACGGTTTAATATATGACTATGTAAAATCAATAGGACTAAAAAGAGGACTTATTGAGGATACTTATATTATCAGATTTAACAAAGATTACACATATGCTTCGTCAGTAAAAAATGCCGTAAAATCATCAATACAGCTTTTGAATTTGATAACTCAGCTAAATTATAAATTGACTAAGCAAAAAGATGTTATTTTAAAATGTAATATTGCGATATTAAAACGTGATGCGTATTCTTCAAGCGAAGATTACAAATCAGGTGTAAATATTAATTTAATATATCAGCAAAATGAAACCAAAAATAATAAACTTTTGAGTAATCTTCAATTAATTGCGGACGGAAGTGTTTATGAACAAATAGGTACAACATATCCGATGGAATCAATCGGTATAACAAGAGTTAAAGATAAAAATTTATTTTTGTATCAAATGAATTTAGAAAAATATATAAATTTGGAATTTGACGAGGAGCAAGAAGATGAAAAGCTTTCTGAAATTTCAATTCCGGAAATAATTGATGAAGGTGGAGAAGTCCTTGATAACGAAGAATCAATATACGATATTCAAGGTATTACCTTTGACGAAATAAATTGTGAATTTGCAAAAGAGATGACGCAAGGTTTGGGTAGTAAAATAGCTCAAAGATTTATGTCAAGAAACAAAAATATAATTGTTGTTAAAGGTAAACGTAAGTACCAGCCAAGAACTGTTGAAATAGTAGAAAAAATAAGTCAAAATAATATTTTTAAGACTATACATAGAGTTACATGCTATGACGAAATGAAATATAAACCATATGGTTTCTTTAGTGATCTGATATCAGGTTTATTCGCGTACAATGTTACCGGTAAGCTTAGTGCAATGAATAACTTTTCGTATCTAAAATCCTTTGATGTTTCCGGATTTATTCCTGATGTTATAAACTTGACGGAAAGAGAAAATCCTCATCCGGAAGATATAAGATTTGGCTTATTTGAGTCCTTTGAACAGCTTATTCCATATTTAGGCAAGTCTTTAATAATTGTTGAAGATGTTGATAAAATTGATGATACATCATTTGAAATTATTCAAGAAATTTTAAAGAATTTTGATAAATATAATATAAGTTTCCTATTTACTGCTGAAAAAGATTTTAGTCTTCATAAAACAGCGCATTTTCTTTTGGGCAAGCCTGAATATGCTGAAATAACTTTAAAGCCAACTCCTATCAAGACATTGTTGGAACTAAATCATGAATTATGTAAAAATGTTTTGAATACATTCTATATGAGAAAAATTGCTAAAAATGCAAAAGGTTCTCAAATGTATTTTATGCAAGCATTAGTTCATTTAATGGATTTGGGTATTTTTGTTGTAAATAAAGGAAGTTTGGAACTTGCAAAGTCGGAAACAGCTCTGTTCCCGACGACACTTGATGAACTTATACAAAGACGCCTTTTATATATCAAAACTCTGGATGCGAACTTATTCAAGTTGTTTGCTTGTATGTTGTTTATAGGCCCTCAGCTTGACTTGAATTCAATTAAATTTTTTAATAATCCGAATATAGAAGATTACTTAAAGGTCTTAGATGCTAAAGGTTTCATTTATTTTGCTGATTATATAATTCAAATTCAAAATTATAATCTTTATTATGAAAATATAATGAAACTTTTGACTTATG
Source organism: uncultured Muribaculaceae bacterium (assembly GCA_964383455.1). GTDB lineage: Bacteria > Cyanobacteriota > Vampirovibrionia > Gastranaerophilales > Gastranaerophilaceae > UBA6984. The sequence goes on from CAYLHN010000040.1 coordinate 12,587, forward strand.
AGGAAAAACGTTCCATTGCAAATTTCTTAATTAGTTATTTCTTTAAAGAAAATGCTGCACATCCTGTTTTGGCAAAGTTATATGCATTGGTAGAAAGCACAAAGAATGAATTTGTTCAGTGGGAAAATTTGTCTAATATCTGCCGTTCGCTCGGTGATTTTAGTGCGTATTTGAATTGCAGTTTACAATTTTTAAAAGTATTGTCTAAAAATATAAATGAATTTACTACAAAACCTATCGAGGAATATAAGATAGAGGTGTACGAAAATATTGCAAATCTTCTTTATAAATATACTCCTGATAAAATTGCCAATATTACACAAATTATTTTAGATAATTTAGAGGCAGGCATGAATGACAAAAAAGTTATAAATTTGTGTAATAAAATTATGCAAGGGTGTTTAATTTCAGGAAAATACAATTATGCGTTATTAATGTCGCATAAGATTTTGTCAAGATTTGAACAAGCAGGGGTAAATCCTTCAAAACCTGATTTTAATTCTCATGCACTTATTATATCGTTAATAAAAATAGAAATATTGTTTAACGTAGGAGATTTGGAAGATTGTATAGTATCAGGTGAAGAATTATTCAATGGATTATTAAATATTCAACTTGAAGAAATAAGACCAAAAACTGTTTCTCAAAAACAATTCCAAGATTTATTAATTGATTCCGCAGGCTATGTAATTTTAGCTAAAATATTACAGCTTAAAACAGACACATATAAATTCTGTGAAGTTGTTGAACGAGTTTTACCTAATTTGCCTGATTCTTATAAATTGTTTGCCGAACTTGACAATTTGATACATGGTAAAAAAGTTTCTTTATTGCCGGTTCCTCCTGCCGAGGATAATAAATTCGGAGGTGCATTATATTACATTATAAAATCATTTAACGAATATCCGAATAATCCGAATAATTTTGCTATTGAAATTTATCGTGCAAAATTGAAAGCTAAAGAAAGCGGCTTGAATCAGGTAGAATTATTCTGCGATTTAATGATTGGTAAATGCTATATGGAACTGGAAAATGAGGTAAAAGCCTCTGCTATTATAAGCAGTGTCCTTGAATCATCTCAAAATAACGGTTTAAAAAATCTTTTCTATGTTGCAGCTTATCTAACAGCTTTACTTTCTTTAAATAATAATGATATTTCGACTGCGTACGGAATTATTTCTAATCAAATA
>CAYLHN010000041.1:0-13729 GCA_964383455.1 uncultured Muribaculaceae bacterium
AAAATTCCTTAGTAACTTAGTGCCTCAGTGCCTTAGAGCCTTTTGTAATGGATTGATTCTTTTCATTCGCAATGACGAACAGTTCAAAGTTCACAATTTACAGACCACTAGTTTGTTAAATTTTATACTTTATGAAAAAGCCCGAGCAAAGCTCGGGCTTTAAAAACTAAATTAAAGAATTAACTATTTTACTAATTCTTTGAATTTTTTACCTGCTGAGAATGCAGGAACAGTTTTAGCTGCGATTTTGATTTCTTTACCAGTTTGTGGGTTTCTGCCGTTTCTAGCTGCACGTTTGCGAGCTTCGAAAGTACCAAAGCCAACTAAAGTAACTTTTTCGCCTTTTTTAACTGTATTTTCAATTGTTTCTAATGTTGCAGTTAATACTGCTGCAGCGTCTTTTTTTGTAACTTTTGCTGCTTTTGCTAATTCAGCAACTAGTTCTTCTCTGTTCATTTTGTCTTCCTTTCTTGATTGAGTATCTACATTATATACAAACTAGAATAACATGCAAATTAATTAAGTTTTATGAAGTATATTCTTATTTGTCTATCTCCATGCCGTATACTACCATAAAATAACAATAATAGCAAGCATTAAGAGAAATCTATACAAAAATTAACCAAAAAAGTTACAAATAATAGGTATTTGAGCAGTTTTTATATTTATAAAAAACGCTAAAATACTTGTTAACACTGGGTTTTTGTAAATGCGAAATTAATTTAATATTAAATAACCAAAATTTAAATATGTTGCGAAAAATATCCAAAATAGGTACGGTAAAAGTATTAATCCTGAGATTTTTGATACGGAATAAAACTTTTTACATGTTAAAACTGCAAAAATATCCAATAATATAATTACAAAAAATGCCGCCATGATATTTTGGGCAAGAAAGAAAATCGGACTCCATGCAAGATTTAATATTATTTGTATAGAAAAAAATATATATCCGTTGACTTTTTTGTCATCTGTTTTTTTTAATATATATAAAAACAATGCAACAAAAATTGTTATGTATAAAATTGTCCAAACAGGTGCGAAAATCCAATTTGGCGGTGCAAATGGCGGTCTGGTTAAATTTTGATACCATAACGAGTTAAACATATTATTACTTTAAAGTAAATTATATAAAAATACATTACACACTTGGTTATATTTATTCTTCGCTTTTAAATTGCAAATCCTGACAAACTTTAAAAGCAATTTTATCAACATCATCTGTTTTTTTAGAGTGCCTTAAAATACTTTCAAAAATAGCCTCTATATCTTTAATTTTTCCGCCTCGTTGAATAATTTTTACAAAGATATCTCTGAAATCAAAAATACTTAAATTTGTTGCATAGTATATATCAAAATCATAATAATTATTGCTGCAAAGTAAATCTAAAATGCAAAAAGTTTCTTTTGCGGAATATATTTTGTCTATATATTCAAAAACTAAATCGTTCAAAATGAATTTGAAATATTCTTCCGGTTTTTGGTATGCATCTTCTTCTAAATTTTTACAAAATTTTTCTTCAACAAAATAATATTTATCACCTTTGTATTCAGCTTCAATACTGTTTTCAGGTATTTTAATTTCGTATTTTTCAATATCTTTTTTCCATATTACGTTTTTATTGCCGTAAAAAGGTACATTTATTATTTGTTTATCTCTTATTTTAAAACTTAAATTATAATCAGGAATAGAATCTTCTATTCGTATTCTTATAGGCGGAATAACTATTCCGAATTCATCAATAAGATTAAGTCTGAAATCAGCAATTGTTGGTATAGCAAAATTTTTCATGTCAGGATCTAAATATTTTCCAAGACTTTCAGAGGCTTCTATTTTCATAGTATCTACTCCCAAACTATAAAATTGAGAATAGTAATTATCATATTCTTTCATTGTATCTAAAGTTTTTTTGTATTCCATTGTTACACTGAGTATAGAACCTAAAAATATTATACAAAGCCCCCAAAACATACATATAAAATAATATTTTTGCACAGTTAATTTTGCAATTAATAATGGTGAAACCGTTGCAAATATAATAATTGGTATAAGAATGAATAAATAAATCAGTTTACTTTTTTTGTCTAATAAAAAATTTAATTCGTTATCAAATTCTGTAAATTTATTATCAAGTTCTTTGGTTATATGAGTTGAGCAAAAATGATTTATTTTTGTATATTCAGATAACTCCCAGTCATCGCCAAAGGTATATTCTTTTTCAAATATTTTTTTGTGTTCATCATAAATATAATCAATTATTTTGCTGAAAACTTCATCTGTTGTTAAATCTCCTTTATCCATTCTTTTAAATTTTGATATCGTTTTTTTTATAAGATATTCAAAAACAGAATTTTTCTTATTTTCAGGAACAGGAGGATCAGGTTTTACCAAATAACAAATTTCAGTAATTTCACCAAAGACTAAAGCTAAAAAAGTGTTAAATTTATCTGCAAGTTCGGGATGATATAATAAATTTTTATCTTCGGAGTGTACTGTTATAAAAGCAATACTATAATATCTTGTAATAATTTTATTAATGGTATTTCTGTCTTTTAAATTTAATTCATATCCGCTAAAATTATTTTCAAGAGTTTCATAAAAAATATCTAAAAAATTTATGGCAAATCTATTAATATGTTTTTTATATTTAGGTATAATCATATCATTTAATATAATGACTGATTGATTATTGTCAAATAATCTTTATACTGGAAATATAATGGTTAAAAATATAAAATAATTTAGCTGCCGAAATAATTTTGTAAATTACGTTTTACGCTCTCATTTTTACACATTTTTTTAAGCTTTGCAATTGCTCTGTTTTCAATTTGTCGAATTCTTTCTCTTGAAACGTTATATTGAGCCCCAATTTCATCAAGAGTTTTCTTTTCTCCATTATTATTTAATCCGTAACGTAAAATTAAAACATCTTTTTCTTTAGGCATTAACTGATTTAACATTTTTTCAATATCTTCAAGCATGCTTTCTTGAGTTACTCTTGAATCAGGCGTGATTGTAGATTCGTCCACTATATAATCTACAATTTTTGTTGAATCTTCTTTTTGGTTTGTTGCAGGACTTTCTATACTTATTGTTGATTGAGCAGATTTAATCATCTGTGTTAATTTTGAAACTGAAATATTGAGTCGATATGCAATTTCTTGTCTTGTCGGAGTCCTGCCTAATTCAGAGGTTAAATCAACTGTAGCTTTTTTAATTCTGTTTAATGACTCAATCATGTGAATAGGTAATCTGATTGCGCGCGCTTTATCTGCGATTGCACGGGTAATTGATTGTTGAATCCACCAGGTTGCATATGTAGAAAATTTGTAACCTTTTTGGTAATCAAATTTATCTACTGCTTTCATTAGCCCGATATTCCCTTCTTGTATCAAATCGAGAAATGATAATCCTCTGCCTATATATCTTTTGGCAATACTTACAACAAGTCTTAAATTTGCATTAACAAGTATATTTTTAGAAAATTCACAGTGATTTTCTTTTATTTTTTTTGCAACTTCAGCTTCTTCTTGTGACGATAACATTGGAATTTTACCGATTTGTTGAAGATATAATTTTACAGAATCGTCCGTGCTGACAGAAGATAAATTTTCCTGAATTTTAGGATCATCTACGGTATCTAAAATGTTTTCTTCGTCAAAATCTTCCTGCTGAAGGCTGTGAAAATCTACACCTTCATCAGAAATTTCTTTATCAAATAATTCGATTTTTTCTAAATCCTTGTGCATGCTTACTTATCCTTTTTGTTTTGTAATTTTTGTCTGACTGTTTCAAATATTATAGCACTTAAAGCATTCGAAACATTTAGTGAATTAAAATCTTTCATCATTGGTATTTTAACCAAAAAATCTGATAATTTCACAATAGATTTTGATACGCCGGCATGCTCTGCGCCCATTACAAGAACAAAATTCATGTCAGTGTAATTTACATCATAATAATTATCTTTCGCATTTGCCTCAGCCGCAATTACCCACCAGTTGTTTTCTTGCATTTGTTGTAATGCACTAATCGGGCTATTGACCTTTATAATAGGGATATGGTTAACTGCTCCTGCGGAGGTTTTTTCTACTACGGAATTCACTTGAACACTTCGTCTTGAAGGGATAATAACAGCTTCAACTCCCGCACATAAACAAGTTCTTATTATTGCTCCAAGATTGTGAGCATCTTCTACTCCGTCTAACATTACAACGGAAGCATTTTTATGTTCTTTTGATAAAAAATCTTCAAGCTCCATGTATTTTATTGGCGAAATTTGCGCTATAACTCCCTGGTGATTATATTCAGAGTACTGTGAAAATTTTTCTTTAGGTAAAAATTGAAACAATATACCTTGCTTTTGGCAGAGTTCTTTTATTTTTGAAATTTTATTATCAGTATGTAAATTATTCGAAATTAAAACTTTGTTTATTTCCCGCTCCTGAGTTTCTAAAGCTTCAAGCACGGAATTTTTACCGTAAATTATATCAGTCATTATTTACAAACCTCTAACATTTTGTTTATACAGGTAACGGCTTTTTTAGAAATTTCTTTATCTACAATTATTTCATTTGTTTCATTTAATAACACATTATAAATGTCTTCTAATGTATTATGTTTCATATTCGGACAAATAATATTTTCTTTTATTAAGATGAAATTTTTATCAGGGTAATCTCTGTTAAGCCTGTCAACAACTCCTTTTTCTGTAGCTATAACAAATGTTTTATTACTGCTTTCTTTTGCGTAATTCATTATTTGAGAGGTACTGCCTACAAAATCAGCATGTTTACAAACTTCTTTGTGACATTCAGGATGAGCTAAAATTTTAGCATCAGGATATTTTTTTCTTGCTTGTAAAATATCTTCTTCTTTAATTCTTAAATGTGTAGGGCAAAAACCCGGATATGTTTTGACTTTAATGCCATCGGTTTGTGATTCTACCCATTTACCTAAATAAGTGTCAGGACAGAATAAAACTTCAGGTTTGTTAAGACTCTTAACGATTTTTAATGCATTTGAACTTGTGCAGCAGATATCACATTCAGATTTTACTTCTGCCGTTGAGTTTACATAACATACAACAGGTATATCTTTATTTTGTGATTTAAATTCTCTCAATTGTTCCAAATTAATCATGTCAGCCATAAGACATCCTGATTGCATATTAGGTAAAAAAACTCTTTTTTGCGGAGAGATTATTTTTGCTGTTTGCGCCATAAAATATACTCCTGCAAAAACTATAATATCAGCTTCAGTTTTTGCTGCCATTTGACTTAAATATAATGAATCGCCTACAAAATCTGCCACTTCGTCAATTTCAATGTTTTGATAACAATGTCCCAATATTACGGCATTTTTCTCTTTTTTTAATTTTAAAATTTCATCTTTTAACATTGTAAATACCCTGTTTTGTATTTATTTGACGTAAATTTATGTTTAAATTATAATGTTCCTAAGTTATTATATAATAAAAATAAATTAATAAAAACATATGTTAAATCAATTACTATCTTTATTGGGTTCAAATTCAAAGTCTACAATCGGCATATCAATGTCGCCTTCTGTAGGGCTGGAAATGATTGAGATAAATCCAAAAACAAAAACTATTGAGAAATACGGAAGCAGAGAACTGGACTACGATTATTCAAAACGTGAAATCGCAGATTATGATAAATTCATTGAAGTTCTAAAAGAGCTTTTTGATGAATTGAAAGTTAATCCTAAAGGTTGTAGTGCAGTCTTAACTATTCCTTCCGTTCATTATGGTTTAATATCATTACCTTTGATATTGGGCGATGATGGAATTGAAAATGCAATTCTTTCCGATGTTGAACAAGCATCTTACATTTTTAAACGTCAAGAACCTGTAATAAGCTGGGTTGATGCTTATCCAAATGCGGAAAGAGAAAATAGAGAGATTGCATATTCTGCAATTCAACAATCAGCTTTAGAAAATATTCAGGCAGCTTTTATAGAAACGGGTTGTAATTTAGCGGCAATAGAAACTGCACCAAATTCTCTTTTAAAAACTTTAAGTTATCGTCTTATGGCTGAAGAGCAAATGGCTCCGAACGTAATTTGGAATTTGATGGTTATAAATCCAAACAGTTATTCTATGATGACTTTAAGCGGAAAGAGTGTTATGGAATACAGAGAAGAACCGCTTGCTTTGCGTTCTTTTGTTGGTGATGAAATTTATGAAGCAATTATATCTTCTGCGCAAATGACATTACAAACAACTCCATCAAACTATTTATATATTATTTCCGAAACTGACATTGTATCAGCAGAAGTATTGTCAATGAAAATACCATTTGACGGAAATATTAAATTTCTTGAGAGCAACAAATACGTTCAGGATCATTTAATGCCTGCTGCTGCTTCTATAGATTCTACTATAGCATTGAAAGTTACACCTGAAGTAATCGGTTCCGGTATTTATAATATCTCAGATTATCCTATTAAATTTAATTTACTTGGAAGTTCAGCTTCAGGTTCTCAAGCTGTTATTGAGGACGCTCCTAAAATAAATTTGGGTGGAAAAGAAATCGAATTAACTTCGGCTTTAATGAAAAAAATTGCCGTTATTGCGGCCATAGTTATAATTATTCCGACTGTAATAACAATGTATCTGTTGAATAATTTTCATACAAAGAAACAAAATGAGTTAAACGAAATTAACAATAGAATTGAGGCAAATAAGGTCGAATTAGAAAATTATGCAAATATCGATAGAAAAGATACTTTTGATGTTAAGCTTGAAACAAATACTGTGCAAGCATATAATCGTACAAAATTAATATATTATTCTGCAATAGGTGTTAATATCCCTACAGATGCTTGGCTGGTATATTTAAAATTGTATGCTGATAAAAAGTTTGATATAATTGGCAGATCGTTAACGGCTGATTCTGTATATTCTTTCTATAAAGGAATGAAGATGTCGGTTATAAATTCAGATTTAAGATTAAACAGATTGGAAATGGCAACAGATGCTCTTGGAAACATTGTTGACGAAATGAATATATTAAAACCGAAATTTTATGAATTTGAAATAACAAATCTAAATGAAGACGAATTAACTGCACTGGATGATGAGCTTAATCCGTCCGAAGGAGGAGAAGAAAATACTGAAAATTCTCCTGCTATAAAACGTAAACGCGGCTTTTTATATGGTGATTTCCTAGAAATGCCTGAAGTGGATAGCGGTATGTTGGAGAAAATAGAACAACTTAAAAATTCCGGTGTTGAACCGCCAAAAGATTTACCGGCAAATCTCGAATCAATAGAAAAATTCTAATAAGGATATAAAATGAACGAATTGCAAAAATATAAATATGTCATAATTTGTGTGGGAATTATTGTTGTTCTCTTATTTGTTGCATACAAACAAATACAACCAAAATTTAATGAAACAATGAATACATACAATCAGGTTAAAACTCAAACAGAAACGGACAAAAGTATTGCAAATCAATTAGCAACGGCTAAAGAAAAAGAAGAACGTAAAAAGAAAATAAGAATGTTGGACGATATGACTAAAAAAATCTACCAACAAGATGATGGTTTTGTTGATACGGATACAACATTTGCGTTTCTTATGGATGATGCAATTGAAATATTAAAGAAAAACCATATTAAAACTCATTCCATTCAAACTACAATAAATCCCGAAGATGATGTTTTTGTAAAAGGTAATCCTGCTAAATTTGTAGCTTGCCGATTAAATATGAAAATGATATCAGATTATACGAATTTTAAGAAATTTTTGGAAGATTTGTATAAGTATCCTTATTTAGTAAACATAAACAGTATCGAAATTTATCCTTATCAAAAAAATAAAAAAATATTGTTAATTAATTTTGTCATTACTATGTATGCGGCAAGATCTGATGAACAAGCTGAAAATATGGCTAAAACTATTGGTGAAAACGCAAGCGCAGGCGGAGGCGAGGGCGAAGGCGAACAAAAACAAGAAGAAAATAAAGAAGAGAATAAAGAAGAAAATAAAGAAGAAAATCTTCCTACAATGAATACTGATGCATATTAATATCATGCACAGATATTATACATTGTAATTTAGTTTTTTATATAAACATTTCGAAAATTAATTTTCGAAATGTTTATAGTTTATAGAGAACATATTTTCTTTATTTTTAGCACAAATTGCACAATATGGAGTTTCAAGACAAACTTTTTTACTGTAATCGCTAAAATCTGTTCCCATTCGTCCCCTGTAGTCGTTAGCTAAAAATGGACAAACGTAAACACCTTTTTCTGTCAAAATTCTTCCTGTCATACAGTCTAAATTTTTGTAATCTTGAACAAAGTTTTCTTCTTTTGAATATTTATCGAAATATTCATTAACTTGAAAATTGTAATCCTCTACCTGTATATTAAGATTATCAAATACAATTTTAAATTTAGTTAAAAGAGTTTTTTTGTCTTCTTTATAATAGTTTGTAATATCAAAAATCGGATTGAAACTGTATTTTGAAAGCGTTTTTGCTGCATGAAGAATTTGCCTGTATGAGCCTCTTCCTCGTATATCATCATTTTTTATTTCATCGTAGTGATCAATTGGAAGCATAAAAATAATTTCTTTATCAGATTCATCTTCAACTTTTTTTAAAAATCTTATCTTTTTTTCATTTAAAAAAGAGCCATTTGTGCAAATACAAACATTTGTTACCGTAAGACACAATCTTAGTATCGCGTTGAAATCCGGATGCATCATCGGCTCTGCCCCTGTTAAATAAATACAATATAAGTTTTCCATTTTTGTATCAATTAGCGCCTTTTTAATTTTATCTATATTTATAAAATCTTTTGGCGCTTTTGTTTGCGGAAAATCTATGTAACAATGTTTGCAATGCTGATTACAATTTTTTGCCGTCATCTCTATAAATAAATTGTTTAATTCTTTGAGTTCACATTTTGGAACTTGATATAAATTTTTTGTTTTCATGTTTTACCTACTTTTTTATAATTATTGTAGAAGTTAAAACATTTAGTTAAATTAGACAGGTGTCTATAAAAAATATTACCCTTAAATTTGCCATTTACGCTAATGGACAAAATAACATAAGTTAAAAATATTATTTATATAATTGAACAAATGAAAGGTAATAAAATGAAAAATGAATTAGAAGGTACACAAACAGAAAAAAATCTTTGGGAAGCTTTTGCCGGAGAATCAAAAGCAAGAAATAAATATACCTATTTTGCCTCAAAAGCAAAAAAAGAAGGATACATTCAAATATCAAAAATATTTGAAGAAACGGCAGGGAATGAAAAAGAACATGCAAAAATTTGGTTCAAATTGTTAAATGAAATAAAAGATACATCAAAAAATTTAAAAAATTCAATGGAAAATGAATATTACGAATGGAAAGAAATGTATCCTTCTTTTGCTAAAACAGCAAAGGAAGAAGGTTTTTCCGATATAGCAAAATTATTTGAAATGGTTGCAGAAATTGAAAAAACTCATTTTGAAAGATATTCAAAATTACTTGAAAATATTGAAAACAATAGAGTTTTTGAATCAGAAAAAGAAGAAGTTTGGCAGTGTTCAAATTGCGGTTATATAATAATCGGTAAAAAAGTTCCTAAAATATGTCCTGTTTGCGAACATCCAAAAGATTATTTCGAAAGAAAAAATTCAAATTATTAATTGTAAAACAAAATGCGCCGCTTTAATTAGCGGCGCATTGATATTTACATTTATAAATCTATAATTTCATAATTATATTCAGGGAGTTCTCTTATGCGCTCTTCAATTTCTTCAAATGTAAGTAAACCTTCTGTTGCACTGAATTTTGAAACAACAGAGCCTGAATTGATGGATGCATAAACTAAAGATTTACCTATATCCATATCAGTTTTTTTAAGTGTCGCGCAAAATGTTGATGCAAAAGCATCTCCGGCACCAAGTGTGGATGTAACTTTACCGGGATATACAGGACAATAATACATATGTTTGCTTGTATAAGCGTAAGCTCCGTTTCCGCCGTCTGTTATAACTATAACCTGATAATCTTTTACTTTTAATTTTTTCAAAATTGATATTAAATCAGGGTGAATTTTTTCTTTAGAAAATTTATGTTCTGATGTATCAGGTCTGATTTCAATTTTAGTACACATTTGAGCTTCTTCTTTATTCATTACAACAACATTTGCATTTTCAAGAATTGCTTTCATGTATTCAAATCCTTTTTTAATGCTGGATGTTCCGGCATTAACACACACTTTTACATTATTTTCCTGTGCAAATTCAACGATAGGTTCTAAAATTTTTGTTGATTTCCCGTTTAGCGGAGCTAAGTATAAAAATTTAGAATTTTTGATAGCTTCAAAATTTATGTCTTCTTTTTTTAGTTCCCCATTTCCGCCTCTGTGTGCAAGAACGGTTCTATCTCCTTCAAAACTTACTAAAATTATTGAAAAACCTGTAGTTGTTTTCGATGTTTGAACAATATTATTCAACGATACATTTTTATTTTCAAAATATTTAAAAATACCTTTTGAATAGATATCTTCACCAATTTTAAAAATTACCGAAGTATCAAAACCTAAATTTGCAAAGTTAACGGCTGTATTTACACCGCCGCCGCCGACATTTGTATCAAAGTCTGTAATTTCAAGCTTTGAGCCATATTTGTAACTCATAAATTCAGATTTTTTATCAATTGAATTTACCGAAACTATATTTGCTTCATCACATCTGACAAATACATCAATTGTAGCACTACCAATGGTCACTATATCTGACATTTTTTCTCCTTTATTATTAAAATTAATTTTTTAAAATTCGTGCATTATAATTATTTCTGATTAATTCATTTACAAGATTTTGAGCTTTTTCTTCAGAATTAAAAGAGCCTACCTGAAGAGTATATGTTCCATGAATGTTTTTAATGAAAGGGCTTACTCCAAGGTTTGATTCTTGTAATATAGATTGTGTAACTTTAGCTTGTTCAATTGAATGATATGTTCCTACAAGAACTTTGTATGTAACATCAGAAGAATTGCCTGAATTTGAGGCTTCAGGTTTTGGTAACGGAACTTCTGACGGTTTCGAAACTTGAGTGGTTGTTTCTTCTGTTTTAACTATTTCTTGTTTTAGCTTTTTGGCAGGAATTATAACTTTTTCTTCCAATTCTTTAGTAAAATAATTATCCTCTTCATTTGCGTTTTCAGCTTCTGTTACGGAATTAACTTTTTCTTCCAATTTTTTTGCAATTAAAGATGTGTCTTCTGATTGAATTGCTCTTAGTCTGTTATCAATAAATCCTTTTACACCAAGTCCTGTTTCTTTAGTTTCTGCAGCACTATCTTCACCAATTGCAACATCTACGCTTGGTGTCATATGTTTTGCAGCTCCTATAAAAAATACAAGCATTATCAAAAAAGTTGTTACAAATACTGTTAAAAGACTTTGTGTATTTGTCCCTTTTTGTTTTTTATATCTTTTTAAATTGTTATAATCCGGTTGTTTTGAAGTCATAAAATATCCTTTTTAGTAAATATTATACATGCTAATTTATAGGAACATCAATAGGCTGAGTTAGAATTACTGTTAAAGTTTCATCTTGATTAAATTCAACATCTTTACCTTTTCTGAACATGTCTACAATACTATCACCGATTAGATAAGCTCCTCCGCCGATAGCCCCGCCAAGTGCACACACAGGTACTGTTAAAATTCTTGCTGCGCTGTACAAAACATCTTCTCCAAGGTCCATGCCGTACTCTGTTGCGGTCGTTGTAATATCTACGGTTTTTTCCCAATTATTTTGTAATGCTTCGCCGTAACCTTGATTTAAATATATTCCGCCGTCAAAATTAAGGTTAACTTTACCTGATATAATCATATCTAAAGGCAGTTGTCTGCCATTAGGTGTTACAATATGGTCAAAATCAACGTATAAGACTCCGCCTTTTGAAAATCTTTTGCTTGGTACAACCTTTGTTATACTTCCTCTAATCATGGAACCTGCAGGTAAAATAACACTTGTAGGCGTTTTTTCATCATTAATTAATACAGCACTGAAATAATCTCCATCTTTGCTATCTTTTGTGCTTACAGGGTCTAAAAGTTTTATTGTAAATTTTGTTCCTGCGGGAATTCTTTTTGTAACCGCATTGGATTTTAAAACGGATGATGCATAAGACATGTTTATAGTAAGTAATAAAGATATTACAATTGTTAATAATTTTTGTTTCATAAAAACCTCCTAAAATAATTTTATAATTATTAAAAAAAAAATCAAAAAGGTTACATTTGTTTAAGTTTATTTGACAAAGTAGTATAAAAATCATACAATTTCATTATTAAAGAAGAGGTTTTCAGCATGTTAAAAAATTTAAAAGCATTCACATTGGCAGAAGTTATGATTGTAGTTGCAATTATTGGTGTAACTGCAATGCTTACACTTCCTGCATTAAACAGTAATATGGAAGAAAAGAAAGTTGTTTCTGCTTTAAGGAAAGTTTATCCTGAAATAGAAGCATCTTATACTGCGATGACAAAAGATTATGGTAAACCTGTAGAATGGAATGTATCATCAACTGCTACTGCAGCAGATATGAATTCATTACTGGAAGAGAGAATTACACGATATTTAAATGTATTGACCGATTGCGGTACAGGTACAGGCTGTTTTACATCTTCAGCTGATATTGATTCAAATGAAAATTTGATAAAATTTTTATTAAAAGATGGTTCATCTGTTGCTTTTGGTTTAAAATCAATGTCTGATATGCAAGGAGCCTACAATACTGATGTCGCAAACACTTATGAAGTTCCATGCCAAGGTGACCTTGGTGATATATATGTTGATGTAAATGGTTCAAAAGGTGAAAATGCTCAGGATTATGATATATTTCACTTAAAAATGTGTTATGGAAACGGGGTTATACCTTTTGGAAATGCAGCTTGGGTTATAAAAGTCGGCAATAGAGACTATAATAAGTGTGCAGTTAATTTAGATACAAAAAGAACGTGTGAATAAAATATTGTAAGAAAGTAGGTAATAATGTTTAATTTATCAAAAAAAATAGCATTTACGTTAGCAGAAATTTTGATTGTTATGGCTGTAATTGGTATAGTAGCTGCTTTGACAATTCCAAACTTAAAAGACAATTCTGATTTACAAGTAAATGCTGCAAAATCTAAGAAAGTTTTTATAGAGTTATCGTCAGCATTGGACAGATTTACTTTGAAATCCCATGCCAAACCGGCTGATTGGACATCTCCATTCGCAATATCTGGGATAAACAACAATTCAAAAATAAAAGGAACAGGTACTGATTATTGGTACGATATCAGCTCTACTTGTGCAAGTAATGCAACAGGTTTAGATGACGGTTCTACATATTGCGTTATTCCATATGCATCAAGTACAGATTGTTTAGATGTATTATTTGATATTGACGGGCCTAAAAAAGGTTTTAATGAAACAGGATATGATGTTTTCCAAGCAAGTATAAGAATTCCGTCGACTGCTGATTCGCCTGAAATGGTTGCGTGGTCTTGCAGCGATTCAGGAACATTCACGACGACAACTCAGCCTTCTGCAACAAATTATTTAAACTGGGTTATGTTGTATGATAACCTTGATTATAGAAAATGTGCAGATGTCTTGACATATCAAGGTGTAACATCTTGTAACTAAAAAACATGACAAAAGGCATGCCTTAAAAAATATTTCAGTTTTAAAA
>CAYLHN010000042.1:0-13683 GCA_964383455.1 uncultured Muribaculaceae bacterium
TGTAAGTTCGAGTACCACAGGAGCAAAATGGCATAGCCCGATGTGAAGCGAATTTGCGTAGAGTGGAGCGTAGCAAAACTCGAAAAATGAGGGCAAAACGAATGACAACGAAAGTGAAATGAGTACTTGCCCGAGAGAAAGCAAATTCAAGACAGTCAACCGCACGATGGATTTTCAATAAATAAAACAAAAAACTTATAAAACAGTCGGGGTTGCTTTTAAGCAACCCCGACTGTTTATTATCTTTTGTTATTTATTTTATCATTGCAAATTCTTCTTTAAAAGCACCCATCATTTGTGCTGATTTTTCATAGGCATGCTCTTCATTTTGTTTTTTCAAAATTTCATAAGCATTATCAAAGAAAGTGTTAGCTTGAGCGCAAAATTCAGGATTTTTAATCATAAATTTTACATCGCCTTCAATATTATCCGGTTTTGCAACCTGAGAACGTCCGAGAGATTCTGCTTTTGGATTTGAAAAATCCGTATACTCAACATCTTCCATACCTTCAGGTGCTGCTTGTTTTTTAGCTTTATCACGCTTTATATCAATTTTTTGAAATCTCAGCGCATTAATATTATCAAATTCACTCATTAAATATCTCCTTTTTGAATTATATGCACATGCTTTAACGTCTAAAAATTTTTTTTTTGCTAGTTAAAGATTTTATAGTTTACAAAGCTTAATATTTTTTTTTAACAATTAGCATATTTCATCCATAATTTACAAAAGTTGCCAAAATATCCGACTATGTTATACTAAAAATGAAGAAGGGTATTTATGTTTGATTTTATTAAAAATTTATTTTCAAAAGAAGACGAGGCAGAAGATTTATTAACTAAACTTCCTGATTGTGTGGTTTTATTTAATAATCAGGGTAGTTTTTTATGGTATAACGAATTAGCACGAAAAAATTTTTCGGTTATAAAAGAAAATTTTGCGGAAGGATATGTTGATGACATATTTGAAAATGCGCTTGACTTAATTGTAAAAGTTGCGGATAAAGAAAAAACAACTATTGTAAGAACAAAATCAGGCTTGGAAAAAGATTTATTTTTTGAACTTTCAGCAAGTAAAACTGAAGAAGGATATCTTGTTATATTTAGAAACAATACTCAGAGTTATAAGACATTAACAAGTATTCTTGTTGAACATGAAAGTTATAAAAAAGTTAACAGAGACAAAAATAATTTTCTTGTAAAATTGGCAAGTGAAATTAAAACCCCGCTTCAATCCGTAATTGGATTTTCACAGACAATGCTTGACGGTTTAGGCGGTAAGATTACTAAAAAACAAGAAAAATATTTAAATATAATAAATAAAAATTCAGAAGAGGTATTATTATTATTTAACAGGATTTTAGATTTATCTAAATCGGAATCAAATCTTTTCGAACATAAATTAGAATATTTTGATGCCGTAAATTTATTAAATGAAGTTATTAAATCTGATAAAAATAGAATTCAGGAAAAAAATGTTACATTAAATCTTGAAATTTCACCTGACATAAAAAGAAATATATATTCTTGCGAAGAATTATTGAATTTAATTTTACGAAATATTCTTGACGTGGCAATAAAATCAACAGATTCAAATTCCATTGATATCAGTGTAAAACATCCCGAATTAGAATATGTTAACGATAAAGGTCTTGTACCTTTTGAAAATGCAAGTGAAAAATCTTTTATAATGTTTACGGTGAAAGATAAGGGACTTGGTATAAAAAAAGAAGATTTAGACACTTTATTTGAACCGTACGCTCAACTTGATAATCCTGACAAAACTGCTATTATAAGATCTATAGCATTTGCAACAATTAAAAATGTAATAAAAATGTTAAAAGGTAATATGTG
Source organism: uncultured Muribaculaceae bacterium (assembly GCA_964383455.1). Lineage (GTDB taxonomy): Bacteria > Cyanobacteriota > Vampirovibrionia > Gastranaerophilales > Gastranaerophilaceae > UBA6984. The sequence goes on from CAYLHN010000042.1 coordinate 1,855, forward strand.
GGTTGATACAGAAACAATGCAAGGTACGTCGTACAATGTAATTCTTCCTGCTGAAAAGGTAATTCAAACAAAAAATGAGTGAAGTTAAACTTGAAAATGTCGTAAAAGCGTATGATAAAAAGCGTGTAATCGACGGTATTAATTTAGAGATTAAGGATAAAGAATTTATCGTTCTTGTAGGTTCTTCAGGCTGCGGAAAATCTACTATTTTGCGTATGATAGCCGGATTGGAAGAAATTACTGACGGAAACATTTACATCGGTGATAAAAAAGTCAACAATGTTCATCCAAAAGACAGAGATATTGCATTTGTATTTCAAAGTTATGCATTATATCCTCATATGACTGTTTATGAAAATATTGCATTTGGTTTAAAAATGCGTAAAGTTGATAAAGCAACTATTGATAAAAAAGTTAAAGAGGCTGCTGAAATACTTAATTTAACTGAATATTTAGACAGAAAACCAAAACAGTTATCAGGCGGACAGCGTCAGCGTGTAGCTTTAGGCAGAGCAATTGTAAGAAATCCTAAAGTATTTTTGATGGATGAACCTTTATCAAATTTGGATGCAAAATTGCGTGTTCAAATGAGAGCTGAAATTAAAAAATTACATGAAAAATTACAGACGACTTTTATTTATGTAACCCACGACCAGACAGAAGCCTTGACAATGGGGGACAGAATTGTAATTTTGGATAAAGGTAAAATTCAACAAGTTGATACTCCGTTAAATGTCTATAATAATCCGCAAAATAAATTTGTTGCAGGTTTTATCGGTTCGCCTCAAATGAATTTTATTGACTGCAAAATTGATAACGGAAATTTATTAATCTGCGACAAAATAATTGAAACAGATAATCAAATAAAAGAAAAATTAAACGGCAAAAGTGAAGTTACAGTAGGAATAAGACCTGAACTTATTATGAATCCCGCAGGTGACATAAAACTTACTGTGAAAACTGATATTAAAGAATTACTTGGTTCGGAACAAATTGTATATTTTAATATTGGCGAAAATAAATGTTGTGCAAAATTAAATACAGATTTTGCAGTGGGTAATGAATTTGAATTAAGTCTTAGTAAAAATGACTTTTTATATTTTGATAAAGAAACAGGAGAAAGATTAGTTTAAAACCTATAAGGAGGTAAATTATGGGAATAATGCAAGGTAAAAAAGGAGTTGTATTTGGCGTTTCAAATAATCATGGTATTGCTTATGCGATAGCAAAACAATTATTTGATGAAGGTGCAGATATAGCTTTTACTTATGCAGGTGAAGTTATGGAAAAACGTGTAAAACCGCTGGCAGAAGAAATGAATTCAAAATTAATAATTTCTTGCGATGTAACTAAAGAAGATGAAGTTAAGCGTGTTTTTGAAGAATGTGAAAAAATTTACGGTAAATTGGATTTTGTAGTTCACGCAGTTGCATTTGCAAATAAAGAAGATTTACAAGGCGAATTTATTAATACATCAAAAGCCGGCTGGGATTTAGCTTTGGGTGTAAGTTCTTATTCATTAATTACAATTTGCAGAGAAGCAAGACCTATTATGAATGAAGGCGGTTCAATTTTAGCTTTGACATACTTAGGTTCAGAATTCTGTGTTGCAAACTACAACATTATGGGTGTAGCAAAGGCCGCTCTTGAAGCTTCAATGAGATATCTTGCAATGGATATGGGTAAAAATGGCGTAAGAGTTAACTGCTTATCCGCAGGCCCTATTAAAACACTTGCCGCAAGAGGAATTTCAGGTTTTGATCATATGCTAAAAGCAGCAGCTCTAAAATCACCTCTAAAACGTAATACCTCATTAGAAGATGTAGGAAAAGCAGGCATGTATTTAACATCACCTCTATCAAGCGGAACAACAGGTGAAATTATGTATGTAGATTGCGGATGCCGTTCTGTTTATGCATCAATTGATGAAATTGAAGTTATAAAATCTACACTACAACAATAATATTTTAAATTAAATAAGAAAAAACGAAGGACAGCGTTCCTTCGTTTTTTAGCCTTGCATTAACTCATCATAATCTAAATTATGACTTCTTGCATAATTAATAAATTCTTTTTCTTTTGCAGATAATCTAACTTGAAATTTAAGAACAACACCGGATTTAGGCTTTCTTCCGGCACCTGTACGCTTTCCGCCCCATTTTATTTCTTTTATTTCTTCGTTTGCTTCTGATAAAATTATTTTGGCTTTTTCTTCTGAAAATCTTTTTTCAATTAAATCTTTTGTTGTTATTTTATTTCTCATTTTGTAACTCCTTGTTTTCTTTTATGTATTTATCAATATTTTTATGGGCTTGTTCGATATATCGTGAGGGAGCTTTTTGTGTTTTCTTTAATACAATCAAACCAACTATAATTATTCGATTTTTTAAATATTTGAAATATGCTCTAACATTATCAGGTTTTATTTCAAATAAACCATTACCCAAATCGTTAATGTTTTTGTATTTCATACCAACATGCTCAAAAATATATATAGCTTTGGTAATTTTTAAATATTCAGCATCTTCCAAATTATTAAGCTGTTCTAAAGCTTCATTGGTATATTCTGCTGTAAACATTTGTCCGTTAGGCATAGTTATTCCGTCTATTTTATTATACTTGATTTTGTAATCAATTTCAAGTGAGAAACTATATTTTGTTACATTAAAATAAACTTTCTTATCATTAATTATTTACAAGTAGTTTTTGAATTCCAATCAAGTTCATCTGCACAAGGCTTTAAATAATCCATATTACCGAATTTTAATACCCAAGCAGTACAATAAACTCCGGCTTGTTTACAACTAAGATTTGTTGATGTACTTTCTACTATTGGTTTTGTAAAAATAGTTTTTTGTGGCAATGTTGTACCGTCAGGTTTTATATAGAATCCAAAAATATCATTACCAAAAATATTAAGACCTTTTAAACCATTTACATCAACATTTATTTGAATACTGTTTGTTTGGTCAATTATACATCCTGCCGGTATTGTAAGATTCTCTCCTTCACAGGATGCGACTGAAATAGATACTCCATTTGATAAGATACCCTTGCCATACAAATTTGAAGTGTTGATATTATAATTTGATTCATTACCGGATAAACCATATGGTTTACCATCTTTCCAGCATCCTGAGCCGGTATCACACACTTTTTGAAATTTTAAGTAGTTTTTAATAACATCCCAAACTTGTGCAGTCGTAGGATATGCGCCATTTGTACCCCAAGTATCAATTGTACCGTTTTCCATTACTGCCGTAGAAAACGCTGCATCAACAATTTGATAAGTTTTTCTTAACTGTGCAACTTTTTCCGCTACATCAGTATCTTTTTTAGCATTTGTAATAGCCAAAACACCTATAACTCCGACAATACCCATTACTATAACTATTTCTGCCAAGGTAAAAGCTATATTTTTCTTAAAAACATTTATTATTTTTTTCATATATGACTCCTTTTGTTTGTAATATTATCAGTTATTAATTCTAATGTCAAATTAAAAATGATTAAAAAGCTTATTTTCTATACTTTTTTTATCAAAACTTTTTATTTTTTCATTAAACTGTATTTCAACAATATTATTATCTGTTTTTTCGACAATTTCACCTATTTCAAAGTATAAATCCGAGTCAATATTTTTCAAATCTTCCGGAGAAATTGCGCAGACAAGTTTGTAATCTTCTCCTCCAAAGAAAATTGCATTTTTGTAATCAAAATTTTCAATCATTTTGATATCCTTGTCATAAAGGATTTTATCGAAATAAATTTTTGCTTTAACATTACTGCTATCTGCAATTTTTAACAAAGAATCCATTAATCCGTCAGAAGAATCCATCATTGCATAATCATTTTTTGCCGTTTTTGAAACAGCATCAGAAAGTTTTGAAGAAACACTTGGCATCAAGTGTTCTTTTACAAGGTTTTCATATCCGCTGATTGAATTTTGCAAAATAAACAATCCTGCAGAACTTGAACCGTGATAACCGTTTGTTATAATTTTATATCCGTTGCACGCATTTTTTCTTGATGAAATTTTTCTGTCTTTTGTTGAACCGATTGCGGTTACGGAAATATAAATTTTATCAGAACCTGTAATATCTCCGCCAACAATTTTTGCACCGTTTAAAACGCTTTTTGCACCTTCATAAAATTCTTTTACAAAATTTGTTTCTATATTTTTAGGCAGAGAAAGTGAAACGGTTAAATATTTTGCTTGGGCACCCGAAGCATATATGTCGCTCAAATTTACGGCAATTGATTTATAACCCAATTGATACGGGGTAGAAAATTTTCTTGAAAAATGCACATCTTCAACAAGGCTGTCCTGTGTAACGACAATATTCAAATCTTTTAAATATGCACAATCATCACCGATGTATTCGGATGATAATACTTTTTGAATTGTACTTATAATTTCAAGTTCTTTCATATTTTAATTTTATCATAAATAGCCTTATAGCGGTACTTTTTAGGGATAAAAAAAGAAAAAAATAAGTCATAATTCATGTATGGAATTTTTAGAATTTACAAAAAAGTTACTAAAAATAAAAAAAGAAGATAAGATAAAAAACTATTCTTCAAATCCGTTTAAACAGAATAAACAGATTACGTTGATTTGGATTGAGCCGAAAAAGTAATTATTTGAAGTTTGTTGACAAACTGATTTATAAGTGATATATTGCAAAATAATTTAGATAAGATGAGGATGTAATCATGAAAATTTATGAAAAAATAGATGAATTAATTGGCAATACTCCGCTTGTAAGATTAACAAATACAAAAAAAGAATATGACTTATCAGCAAATTTGATTGCAAAAGTTGAATTTTTTAATCCCGCAGGCAGTGTAAAAGACAGAATTGCAAAAGCAATGCTTGATGATGCGGAAAAAAGAGGTTTAATAAAAGAAGGTGCTACAATAATTGAACCTACAAGCGGTAATACAGGAATCGGCTTGGCGGCAATTTCAGCATCAAGAGGATACAAAATTGTTTTAACAATGCCGGATACAATGAGTATTGAGCGCAGAAATCTTTTAAAAGCATACGGTGCCGAACTTGTTCTGACAGAAGGTGCAAAAGGAATGAAAGGCGCAATAGAGCGTGCGGAAGAACTTCATAAGGAAATTGAAAACAGTTTTATAGCTGGTCAATTTGTTAATCCTGCAAATCCAAAAATGCACTATGAAACGACAGGCCCTGAAATTTGGAATGATACAGATGGTCAGGTTGATATATTTGTTGCAGGCGTCGGAACAGGCGGAACCGTAAGCGGTACAGGAAAATATTTGAAAGAAAAAAATCCTGAAATAAAGGTTGTTGCGGTAGAACCTGCAAGTTCACCTGTTTTATCGGAAGGAAAAGCAGGTGCTCATAAAATTCAGGGTATAGGGGCAGGTTTTGTGCCGAATACTTTGGATACAAAAATTTACGATGAAATTATTACTGTTAAAAATGAAGATGCATTTGAAACAGGTAGATTTTTGGCAAGAAAAGAAGCTTTATTAGTTGGTATTTCAGCAGGTGCGGCAGTTTGGGCAGGTATTCAACTTGCGAAAAGACCGGAAAACAAGGATAAAAATATTGTAGTGTTGTTGCCTGACACAGGGGAAAGGTATTTGTCTTCGCCTATGTTTGCTGATTAATATTAAATTTTACATATAAAAAATGGTCATTTAATACAAATGGCCATTTTTTTGTTACAATCATAATTGTTTATAAATAAAGGAAAAAATATGCAAAATTTAAATAATAAAGAACTTGAACCGTGGAGAGATGAGAGTTTTAAAGCTCTTATTCCGTTTATTGCTTTTGTAATATTTTATTTTGGTTTTTCAATTGCAACTCAAGATTTTTCAAAAGTTCCTATGACAATTGCTTTTATTTTTTCATCAGCAGTTGCTTTAATTCTAAATCATAAGGAAAAGTTAAATAAAAAAATCGAAATATTTGCTCTTGGTATGGGTAAAAAAGACATTATGATTATGTGTCTTATATTTATTCTGGCAGGCGCATTTACTGCAACTGCACAAGCAGTAGGTGCTGTTGATTCCGCAGTTGCAATTGCACAACATTTTATTCCGGCAAAATACATTGTTTCCGGCATTTTTGTTATTTCTGCTTTAATATCACTTGCTGTCGGAACTTCCTGCGGTACAATTGCGGCTGTTGTTCCTATTGCAGTCTCACTCGCACAATCGTTAGGTTTAAACCCTGCTTTTTTGGTTGGTGCAACAGTCGGCGGAGCAATGTTTGGTGATAATTTATCCTTAATTTCCGATACAACTATCGCTTCTACAAGAACTCAAAACGTTGAAATGAGAGATAAAATGATTTATAACCTGAGAATAGTTACTGTTCCGGCCGTACTTTGTGTGATTTTATATATGCTTCCTGTTTTTTCATCACCTACAATCAATGTTTCTGATATTGCCGTAAATGCAGAGGCTTATATTAAGATATTGCCTTATATTTTGCTTTTAATATTTGGTTTAATGAATATTAATGTAATGTTTTTGCTATTATTGGGAATTATTATAAATACAGTTATAGGTCTTTATTTTGGTGATTTTGATATATGGACGGCATTCAGTCAAATGGGTGACGGAACTGTTAGTATGGCTAACACTCTTATTGTAGCTATGCTTGCGGGCGGATTGTTGCAAATGGTAAGGTGGAACGGCGGTATAAGCTATATAATAAACAAAACGGAACATCTTATTAAAAATAGAAAACACTGCGAATTCGGAATATGTTTTTTAGTCGGAGTTATAAACTTGTTTACCGCAAATAATACCGTCGCAATTATTACAGCAGGCCCTATTGCAAAAGAATTGAGCGATAAATATAAAGTCGATGCAAGAAGAACTGCAAGTTTACTTGATACAACATCTTGTTTTGTGCAAGGAATTATCCCATACGGTGCACAAATTTTGATTGCAACAAGTTTGGCAGCTTCTGTTTCTTTAAGCTCATTTTCAATTATAAAATGTCTTTTGTACCCTGCTTTAACAGGTATTGGCTTACTGGTTTCACTTGGATTTACAAAAAATAATTAAATTTTTATTGAGATTTGTAAACAAATGTAACAAAATTTCGTAATTTTCATGCAAAAATGTTAGAAAACTTAAAATATGTGGAATTGTATTAGTGTGGGTAAGGAAAATTAGCATGCCCACATCTCTAATTCCTCTCTTCTAATACGTGGTTTTAATTACCGGCTTAACGAGTCGGTTTTTTATTGCAAATTTTTGTAAAACTTTATTCCATGCTTAGATTTTATATTGTACAATTGTTATATAAAATTCAACTTGGGAAAAATAAAAAAGGGATTAAGATGTTGGGATATTGTTTTGAATTGATAACCGGGCCTATGAGTTGCGGTAAAACTGAGGAACTTTTAAGACGTGTAAAGCGCTGCATGATTGCAAGAAAAAAAGTAAAAGTTATATCTCCTCAAATCGATACAAGAGAACAAAGTGACTGCATTAAGTCAAGAAACGGTCTTTGGTTGGATGCAATTAAAGTTAAACATTCAATTCAGATATTGAGTATAGTAAAAGAAGAAGACGAAGTTGTTGCTATTGATGAATTACAATTCTTTGATTCAAATATTGTAAAAGTAATAGCAAAATTAATGGAACAAGGTAAAAAGGTGATAGGTACAGGTTTAGACTTGGATTTTAAAGGTGAAACTTTTGGTTCAATGCCTGAATTAATGTGTATAGCAACAAATGTTGATAAGTTGCATGCAGTATGTATGAAATGCGGTTCTGATCACGCAACAAGAACACAAAGACTTATCGATGGCAAACCTGCTGATAAAAATTCTCCGTTGATTATGATAGGCGGAGATGAAACATACGAAGCTCGTTGTATCAAATGTTGGGAATTACCTGATTCAAAAGAAGAAGAAAATAATAAAAAAGACAGTAAAATTATTCAATTTGCGTTGAAATAATAAAACTGAAAAATAAGGCGCCGAGTTCATTTGAACTCGGCGCCTTATTTTTTAAAAAATTTAAAAATCTGAAATTATAATTTCTTTTTTCAATCTGTTAAATTTAACTTTTTGATCGTGTGTTAAAATCTTTTTAAAATCTTTATCAACTTGATTTTCTACATCGACAATAGCTTTTTGGAGGTTATAGATAATTCTTCTTTGGTTACGTCTTTGTGAACGATTATTTTCTTCATTATAAAGATTTTTCATTATTTCTTTTTCTTTTTCTAATTGAGCGAGAAGAAGGGCTTCCTTTTCGATAACTGAAGAATATATTTCACCGGCTTTTTCTTTTTGAGCGTTATTTAATAAAAGAGCATTTGCAATAATAATACGTTTAGTCTTGATTTTATTAATTTGTGCTTTGATTTCTCTGTTAAGAATTGCTGAGTTTTCAGTTGAAATTTCAGCAGAAAAAGCTGACAAATTGCAAAAAGATGCGTAAAAAATAAATAATACAATAAAAACAAAAATTTTTTTCATAGCTAAATCCTTATAAGAAAATTATCTGATAATCGAAAAATAATTGCAAATAAAAATAAAAAATTGTGATAAAATTAAACAGTAATTTAAAAAAGGGAAATTATGTCAGAGATAAACTTAAGGAATTATGCGCATTTAGGTGATGCGGTTTGGGAATTATTTGTCAGAGAACACATAGTAGATTTATGTCAAAAACCGAAGGATTTACACAAAATGACAACAGCAAAGGTAAATTGTACATATCAGGCAGAAATGTTAAATATAATAGAGAGTGAATTAACGGAAAAAGAGGAAGAAATAAAGCGTCGTTCAAGAAATATGGAAGTACCTGTTGCTCGGAGAAATAATCAATCTGAATACAGGCATGCTACGGCATTTGAGGCATTAATAGGGTATTGGTATAGAGAAGATAAAGAGCGTTTAGAATATATTTTAGAGAAATTATTAAAAGAAATATTAAAATAGGTATTTACAAAAAAAAATTTTATGTATATAATAGATGTACAACCTGAAAGGGGGATTAGCTCAGCTGGTAGAGCACCTGCTTTGCACGCAGGGGGTCAGGAGTTCGAATCTCCTATCCTCCACCATTTAAAACAAAAGACCGCTTGAGCGGTCTTTTTTGTTGTCATTATTGCGTTTTAGCGAGTTCGAGTAATTACACTATATGAGGGATTTTGACATAAAGTAACGCGAGTTTGACAAAATGAACCGACGATACAAAGTGAGTCGTGTGTATTATGTCGAGTAGTTCTCTCTTGGCGTTTAGTTTGCTACTTTTTGCAAAATAGCCTATTTATAGGGGTTTTGGCGGTCGGAAGTTGAAGTGTCCTCAAAATAGCAAACTACTCAGATTTACTCATTATTTACTCTTACCGGTCTGCCATTTACTCACTATTTACTTTTGTTTTAGTGTGGTGTGCTATTTTGGGGTTAGTTTGCTACTTTACGGACTGATAGGGGATAAATTTTAAGGATAATTTTTTCAATTTTAATTAATTAATTTTTTGAACACAAAACAATACAATGGTCGGAAGTCGTGTTCCAATTTTTTATCTTCAGAGGTAATGTTGTTGTGCCATGAATAATATATATATAAATATAAAAGATGTAGCAGAAGCAAAGGGATTAAAAAGCACCCGTTCACTTCGTTTGGAACTGAATAAAAATGAAAGCAAATATATTTCAAGAGAGGTTCAGGTTAATGGCGGTACTTCTTATGAAATATTATTTTCGAGTTTAGAACCTGAATTACAGGATAAATTACGAAAAAATGAAAAGAAATCAACAGCACTTGTACCTTTGAATTATCAACCACCGCAGTTTGTTTCGGATCAAGCAAAAATGACTGCGAATTTTAGATTAAATATAGTTATGGCATTTATAAAATTTAGCAAAAATTATTCAACTAAAAAACAAGCCTATTGCGATTTTATAGATTTATATAATACAGGATTATATCTGCCAAAAGCACATAAATTCATAGGTAATATTTCAGTTGGAACATTAAAGCGATGGTCAATAAAATATGAAAAACACGAGAGTGCCGAGTGCTTACAACCTAATTATAAATATTCAAAACAGGGAGAATATAATTCAATTCTAAATGATGAGATGAAACAAATATTATTAACTTTATTACTTCATCCAAGCAGATATAATTATGGAAAAGCAATTAAATTAACAAAAGAGATATTAAAAAAACGAGGTTATGAACATCTTCCCTGTGATTTATCATTTAAAAGATATGCCGAGAATTTTAGAAAAAACAACTATGCAGAATGGGTTTTACGCAGAGAGGGAATGAAAGCATATCACGATAAAGTCGAACCATATATTGAAAGAGATATTTCTAAAATTGAGGTTGGGGATGTAATTGTAGCAGACGGACATGTCCTAAACTTCCAAGTAATAAATCCATTTACCGGCAGACCGACAAGAGCAACTCTTGTCGGTTTTTTAGATTGGAAGAGTACGGCTTTAGTTGGCTATGAAATTATGATGACTGAATCCACGCAATGTATAGCTTCCGCATTAAGGAATGCAATTATAAATTTAGGTTTGATTCCTAAAGTTGTATATCAGGATAACGGAAAAGCATTCAAATCTCGATTCTTCCAAAAAGAGGACTTTGAAGAAGATTTATTTAACGGAGTTTATGCAAACTTAAATATACATTCAGTTTTTGCAAAACCTTACAATGCAAGAGCCAAAGTAATAGAAAGATTTTTCAGGGAATTTCAGGAAGAACTTGAAAAAGGAATGCCAAGTTACATTGGAACTTCTATTGAAGATAAGCCGGCGTGGTTAAAAAGAGGTGAAAAACTCCACGCTGAATGGCATAAAAAATTAACGGATAATCATATCCCGACAGTTTCGGAAGCAAGTAAATATATTAATAGTTGGATTGAATTTCATAATAATCAACCCTGTCCGAACGATAGAACTAAAACAATCAAAGAGTGTTTAAATAGCGTTCAAAAACAAAACATTGATATTCAAAGACTCGATGATTTAATGATGAAAACTGAAGGCAGGACAATTAATAAACATGGAATTACATTCTTAAATATGCATTACAGAAGCGAGGCAATTCTCGGAATAAGGGACAAAGTAAATATTAGATACAGTCTGTTTGATTTATCAAAAGTCAATGTCTATTCCACAAATGGCGAGTTTTTATGTGTTGCTCATAGAGTTCAAAAAGTACACCCGATGGCTCGTGTTCTTGGAACTGTAAAAGATATGGAAGAATACAAATATCAATATGAAAAGCAACAAAAACTTAAGAACAAATTAGTAAAACAAATTAAAAAGACATTTCCTAAAGAGGAACTTCATGTTTTAGAAGTTGAGCCGGAACCCGTTTTAGAAATTGAACAAATTGAACCCGAAAAAACGGTTCGTGAACATAAATTAACCCCTCGTGAAAAACAAATGAATAAACCAATGTTTGATTCGGATTTTGAAAAATACGAGTGGTTAATGAATAACGGATGCACCAATCCTGAAGATAGGAAATGGCTCACAGATTATATTAGAAGTGATGAATATTATAACTTATATGGAGGTTAGCAGATGAAAACAAATGTATTTGTAAAAACAAAAAATGTTAAACGGTTTGTTGGGCTGATGGAAGATTTAAAAAAACTTCCGCCAAACATTCCAAAACTTGCTCTTGTATTTGGAGACCATGGACTTGGTAAAACAAAAACGCTGTTATGGTGGGCAACAAAGAACGATGCCATTTATATTAGAGCCAACAATGACATTACTCAAAATGGCTTATTAAAAAATATAATGGAAGAATTGGAAATAAAACCGTTTCACGCAATGCAAGATA
>CAYLHN010000043.1:0-2828 GCA_964383455.1 uncultured Muribaculaceae bacterium
GTCCGCTGACATGCCTGAAATACGTTCAAGTTCAGAAGTTTGTTTTTGAACAAGTTCAGCCAGGTAGTCTTCTTTTTCAAGAAGTTCGTCCATTTTTCTTTGGGCTGCAGCTTCTTTTTCTGCTGCATCTTGAATTTTGTCTTCAAGAACATCTTCTCTTTGCGCTAATTTAGCTTCTTGACGTGATAATTCTTGTCTTCTTGTTCTTTCTTCTTCGTTTAATTGTTCTCTTTCATTTTGTAAAGCATCTTTTGCTTTAATCATAGCTTCTTTTATAAGAAGTTTTTCTTTTTCTTCCAAATCTTCCTGTTTCTTTTTCGCTTGAGCGGCAAGCGAGTTGTATTTAGCCTTTTGACTTACAAGTACAGCGGTAAATACAACTGCAAAAATAACGACTGTTACAATCGCTACTAATGTAATTGAATCCATAATTTTTGTACCTTTTACTTTCTATTTTTTACAAATACACACAATCCCGGCACATATAGCCTACCGGGCAATCCCCTTTTTGTTCTATTAAAAGTCAATTATATTGCATATATTCTCAAAAATTTAACTACTACTGATTTAATTTTAACATGGTAAATATATTTTGTATAGCTTTATTAAAAAAAAATTATATGTTATTATAAATTTGCTAAAACTGAGCTAAAAGAAAGGATAAATTTATGGAAATTAAAATTATTTCTGATGTAAAAAATCAAGAATGCGATATTTTGGCTGTTAATTTATTTGAAGGCAAAGAAACTTCAAATGAAATTGCAAATGAATATGCATTAAAACAAGACAAATTTGAAGGTAAATGTGGTACAACATACCTTTTACCTACTTATGGAAAACAATCTGCAAAAAAAATTCTTGTATTAGGATTAGGCAAACAAGAAGAATTAAACAGAAATAAAGTCAGAGAAGCTGCAGCAAAAGCAGTAAAAAAAGCTCTTCAAATGAAAGCAAAAACTTTGGCTTTTGATTTTGAAGGTGTAAATTTTGATTATGCAGATGTACTTGTTGAAGGTGCAATGATTGCAGATTATGCATTTGATAAATACAAATCAGATAAAAAAGACCATTTAGAAACTCTTTATTTGAATTTAGATAAAACTTTGGTTGAAAAAGGTGAAAAATACGGACAGGCAATGGAATTAACAAGAAATATTGCAAATGAACCTGCCCAATATGCAACTCCTGAAAAATTAGCTGAAATAGCATTAAGTTTAGGTCTTGATACAAAAGTTTATAATAGAAAAGAATGTGAAGAAATGGGTATGACTGCTTATTTGGCAGTTGCAAGAGGCAGTGCTAAAGAACCTAAATTTATTCACATGAAATACGTTCCTCAGAACCCTAAAAAATGAATTGCTATTATTGGTAAAGGTTTGTGTTTTGATAGCGGCGGTATGGATTTAAAACCTGCTGCATCTATGCTTACAATGCGTGATGATATGTCAGGTGCCGCTTGTATTTTAGGTGTTATGAGCAAAATTAAAGAATTTGCACCTAACGTTGAAGTTCACGGTATAATCGCTGCTTGCGAAAACATGATAGGCCCTGATGCTTATAAACCGGGTGATATTTTAACTGCTAAAAACGGAAAAACTATTGAAATTGATAATACTGATGCAGAAGGCAGAGTTACTTTAGCTGATGCATTGTGCTATGCTTGCGAACTTAAAGTTGATGAAATTATTGATATTGCTACTCTAACAGGTGCTTGTATGGTTGCTCTTGGCTCTCACGCATCAGGTATTATGGGTAACAACGACGAATTTGTTAAAAAGTTAATCGAAGTTGGTGCAAATTCAGGTGAAAGATACTGGGAAATGCCAATGTTTAAAGAATATTTTGACAGTTTAAAAAGTGAAATTGCTGATATGAAAAACACAGGCTCTCGTTGGGGTGGCGCTTCCGCTGCAGGTCTGTTCTTAAAAGAATTTGTAACGGATGAAGTTAAATGGGCTCACCTTGATGTTGCAGGTACAGCATTTTTAGATAAACCACAAAAAGAATTTATTGCAGGCGCTACAGGTGTTGGTGTCAGAACAATGCTAAATTACATCCTCGAAGCGTAAATCTTCCCGCAATAAATTAATCTCATTTTGCAAAAGCTCGTTGATATAAACTATATCTTCGGGCTTTAAATTTGTTTCGTCCTCTGAGATACAAATATCAATAATATTGGATAATACACGCATTTTATAACATCTATCTTCCAAAATATCGGTAATTGCAACGTGCTCATTCATTTCACATTTAAACATATAAATTTATCCTTTATCAGTCCTGATATTAATATATCATAAATGATATATTAATATCATTTTATATTATAGAAATATTATGTCAAGCATATATAATAGAATATATGGAAGAAAAAAATAAAGAATTGATATTTAAGTTAGGTCAAAAGATAAGAATTTTGCGTTCAAAACAAGGTTTATCGCAAGATGATTTATCTGAAAAATCGAAAGTATCATTGCAAACTATCGGACGCATTGAAAGAGGCGAAAATGATACAAAAATTTCAAATATTTGCGCAATAGCAAACGCACTAAATGTAGATATAAGTGAATTATTTATTTTCACATTTTAAGTAACAATTTTGTAACAAAAATACATAGTTCTTGAAATAATGATAAGATTGAATAATAATTTTGTAGGAAGGTTCTATTTTTAAATAGGCAGTAAACAACCAAAGAGGAATAAAAGTGGATAATTTTAGTAAAGCGGCAGATTTTTTGAATGTCGGAAAAGAAGAAAGTTACACACCGGATGCAATCAGTCCGGCAAAAATTAAAGTAATCGGTGTAGGCGGCGGCGGCGGAAACGCT
>CAYLHN010000043.1:2856-13560 GCA_964383455.1 uncultured Muribaculaceae bacterium
GTTAACAGAATGATTAAGGCTGGTCTTACCGGTGTTGAATTTTACTTAATGAACACAGATGCGCAAGTTTTGCAATTCGGTGCAGCACCTAACAAAATTCGTTTAGGTACAAAATTAACTAACGGTCTTGGTGCAGGCGGAGATCCTAAAGTTGGTGAAGATGCAGCAGAAGAAGCACGTCAAGAAATTACTGCTGCAATCGAAGGTGCTGATATGGTATTCGTAACTGCCGGCATGGGCGGTGGTACCGGTACAGGCGCAGCTCCTATCGTTGCAAGAGTTGCTAAAGAATTAGGTATTCTTACAATCGCTGTTGTAACAAAACCTTTCAGCTTTGAAGGTAAAAGACGCGCTAACCAAGCAATGCAAGGTATTGAAAAATTAAAAGAAGCTGTTGATGCAATCATTGTTATACCTAACGACAACTTACTTGGAGTAGTTGACAGAAAAGTTGGTTTAACAGAATCATTTGCAGTTGTAGATGAAGTTCTTTTAAGAGGTGTTCAAGGTATCACAGATATCATTACAATTCCTGGTTTAATCAACGTTGATTTTGCTGACGTTCGTGCAGTAATGAGATCATCAGGTTCTGCTTTAATGGGTATCGGTATCGGTCAAGGCGAAGGCAGAGCAGAAGAAGCAGCAAGAAATGCTATTGATTCAAAACTTCTTGAAACTACAATTGACGGCGCTAAAGGCGTTATTGTTAATATAACAGGCGGCCCTGATTTAGGTTTAACTGACGTAACAAAAGCTATGAACATTATTAACGATGCAGTTCAAGATGATGCAATTGTTATATTTGGTGCCGTAACAGACGAAAATATGCAGGGTGAAGTGAAAATTACTGTTATTGCAACAGGTTTTGAATTAAAAGCTCACAGTGCTATACAAGCGGAAAAAGTACAGGCTAAACAACAAATAAGTGCAGCAGATTTCTTCTCTAATGCATTTACAGGCGGTACGGTTAAAAAATCAGAACCGGCTCAACCTAGTTTACCGGGCTTTTCAAATATAGAAATTCCTGATTTCTTGAAAAAATAGAAATCATCCGATAAAAGTATTAAAAGCTCCTTATACAAAAGGGGCTTTTTTTATAGAAAGTTTATGTTATTATAAAAACAGTTGCCGTAGATAAATATAGGGATATCATTATGAAAAAGATACTTTTATTATTGATTATGTTATTATTTACAACTACAATATCATTTGCTGATGATTTAGAAATTGCAAAAAATAAGTTTAATAGTTATGTGCGAGCTGCAAACTCTTACAACCCGTCACTTGTAAATTATTATTCTCCAAACGCAGTAATAATAAGACAAGTTGTTAAGCCTGACGGAACAACAGCTAATGCAACTACAGATATGGCTACATATGCAAAACAAATGCGATTAAGCCAAGGAACTGCAAAAATGCGTAACTATAAAAATAAGTATAAAAATGTTACTGCACAAAAGGTTGCTAATGGTGTAAAGGTTAGCGCATTAAGACAGCCAATGGATGATGCATATTGGCTAAAAACATATCAAATTTGGCAAAAACAACCAAACGGAAATTGGGTTATTGTTGAATAATTAATCAAAACAAAGCAAAAAATATTTTTGCGCACCGCAGATAAATAATTTGGATAGACGGCGCGACGCCAAAGCCTTCGCGCCGAAAGAGGATTACAATAAATGGGCAATTTTAGATTTTTAACTTCAGGTGAGAGCCACGGAAAATGCTTAAATGCAATAATTGAAGGTTTGCCTGCAGGTTTTAGAATAGATGAAGAATTCATAAATAATGAATTAAAAAGACGTCAATCAGGTTATGGGCGCGGAAAGAGAATGCAAATAGAATCTGATAAATGTGAAATAAAATCAGGTGTCAGATTTGGACTTACAACAGGTGCCCCAATATGTCTGGAAGTAAAAAACAGAGATTTTGATAATTGGAAAATATCTATGAGTTCTACGCCTGTTGATATTTCTGATGAAGAAATTGCCAAATTAGTTAATGAAAAATCTTTTACAAAAATTCGTCCCGGACACGCTGATTTTGCAGGTGCTGTAAAATATGGATTTGAGGATTTAAGAAATGTTTTGGAACGTTCAAGCGCAAGACAAACTGCTATAGAAGTTGCGGTAGGAGCCGTTGCAAAACAAATTCTTAATGAATTTTCAATTAAAGGTTTTTCTCATGTTACACAAATAGGTAAAATTGTTGCCGTAAATCTTCCGAAAACTAATTTAGAAATATCAAAAAATGCTGAAAAATCCGAGGTGAGATGTGCGGATAAAGATGCAGAAGAATTAATGAAAAAAGAAATTGATAATGCAAAAGAGCAAGGTGATACTTTGGGTGGTAAATTCGAAGTAATTTTTGAAAATTTACCTGTAGGTTTAGGATCGTTTGTACATTGGGATAGAAAACTAGACGGTAAAATTGCTCAAGCTGTAATAAGCATTCCTGCAGTTAAATCTGTAGAAATAGGTGCAGGCGTTGACGCTGCCGAATTAAAAGGCAGTAAAATGCATGATGAAATATTCTGTGAAAACGAAAAAATATGCAGAAAAACAAATAACGCAGGCGGCATAGAGGGTGGAATGTCAAATGGAGAATCAATTGTGGTTAAAGCTGTTATGAAAGCGATACCTACAATGAGAACCCCTCTTAAAACAGTTGATTTTAAAACTTTAGAGCAAACCGAGGCTCACTTTGAGCGTTCGGATAGTTGTGCTGTTCCCGCATGCGCAGTTGTAGCTGAAGCACGCGTTGCGTGGGTTATTTTAGAAGCATTTTTGGAAAAATACGGCGGAGACTCTTTAGCAGAAATTAAGAAAAATTATGAAAAATAATATTATTTTAGTAGGAATGATGGGTGCCGGTAAAACTTTTACAGGTAAAAATTTAAAACAAAAACTGCCAAATATGAGTTTAATTGATGTTGATGATTTTATTGAACAATCTCAAAATATGAAAATTTCTCAAATTTTTGAAAATTACGGAGAATTTTATTTTAGAGAATTAGAAGAAAAAGCTATAGAAAATATAGTACAAAATGAAAATCAAATTATCTCACTTGGCGGAGGTGCGTTTGAAAGCTCTAAAAATCGAGAAATATTAAATAAAAACGGTTATACGATTTATTTAAAAGCATCGGCAAAAGTTCTCTTTGACAGAATAAAGCATGAGACTCACAGACCTCTTTTACAGCAAGGTTTTGGAGTTGAACGAGTTGAGCAAATTTTAAAAATGAGAGAAAAAAATTATTCAAAAGCTTTGTTCACATTAAATACAGAAGATAAAACTTCAGATGAAATAGTATCAGAAATTTTAAAAAGGATAGAAGATTATGGCAAATAAAATTAATATAGAAATAAATGAAAAAACAAAATCTTATCCGATTTATATAAATTCAGATTTAATTGACGAGCTTAAAACAAGGATTTTAGGTGATTTTAATTATCCGAAGTTTGTGGTCGTAATCAGCGAAAAAGTGTACAAATTATACGGCAGTCAGCTTGGATTTGATAAAAAAGATTTGTTTATTTTAAAAGACGGCGAAATTCAAAAAAATTTTAAAAATTACCAAAAAATATTAGAATTTTGTGAAAAAAAAGGTTTGGACAGAAAAAGTGCGCTAATAGCAATTGGCGGCGGCGTTGTTGGAGATATTACAGGCTTTGCTGCTGCAACTTATATGCGGGGAATATCATTTGTTCAAGTACCTACAACTCTTCTTGCGTGTGTAGATTCATCTGTTGGCGGAAAAGTCGCGATAGATACAAAATTCGGTAAAAATTTGGTAGGAACTTTTTATCAACCAAATGCTGTTTATATAAATTTGAAATTTTTAAAAACTCTTGATGAAAGACAATTTAAAAGTGGTTTAGCGGAAGTTTTAAAATATTCGTTTATTGAAAAAAGCTGCGAAATACCCTTTGACTCAGGTTTATTTGATTATTTAAACAAAAATTATGATAAAATTCTTAATCGTGATTTCGAATGTCTTGAAAAAATTATAAAAGTCTGTATTGAATTAAAAAAATCTGTTGTTGAAAAAGATGAAAAAGAATCAGGCTTGAGAAAAATTCTTAATTTCGGGCATACATACGGACACGCATTGGAAAAAGTAACAAATTACAAAACTTTTACACACGGAGAAGCTGTTATTTATGGAATGTATTTTATATTTAATTATGCAAGCAAAATAAAACTTGTAAACGAAGAATATAAACTTGCAGCATTTGACTTACTTGGAAAATATGGATTTGAAGATAAAAATTTCGATTATAAAAAAGAAAATTTAATAAAAATTATGCAAAAAGACAAAAAAGCAGAAGCCAAAGCTATAAAAGTAATACTACCTCATACAAAAGGAACAGTAACAGAAGATTCCTTAAATATTGAAAAAATTTAGTTTTCAGTAATGTTCAAATTTATATTAACTACTTGCACAGAAGCACCATCTATTATATAATTTTTTTAATGGAACAGATTATAAAATACTTTAAAAAATCTGCTACTGTCCAACTATTGCAAATACTTTCCGAACAACTGGACGATTTTTTTACAACCCTTGGAGAAATGTCAAAACAAGGATTGATTACCTTAAAATGTATTTTTTCAGGTCAAATTAATTGGAAAGAAGTTGTCGAACAATCTGCAAGATTTGGAGTGAGTTCGCTACCTATAACTATTTCTATTGTAAGTATGACATCAATAATTGTTGCAATGCAGGTTGCGGGAGAAATGGTTAAACAGGGTGGAGGTAATTATGTAGGCTTACTTGTAGCTATGCTTACAGTCAGAGAAACAGGTATAATAATGTCCGGTTTTGCAATAATTTCAATGATTGGCTCTTCCATAGCTTCAGAAATTGCAACAATGAGAGTGACAGAACAAATTGACGCAATTGACGTTTTAGGTGTAAATCCTATAAGATACTTATTTGTACCTCGTGTTATTGCAGGTACATTAATGATGCCTCCTGTAATGATTGTTGCATCTACTTTTGGTATTATCGGAGGCGGAATTGCATCAAATCTTGTAAGTGAACTCAGTTATAAAGCTTATTTCACATCTGTCTGGTCAGGACTTTATATCCACGATATAAAAGTTGCAATTGCAAAAGCATTTGTATATGGATTTACAATTGCTCTAATTAGCTGTACTTGCGGGTATATTGCAAAAGGCGGGGCAAAAGGCGTAGGTATTGCGACAACAAAGGCTGTTGTATGGTCGTTTGTTGCAATTGTAATTTTGGATTTGATTTTTTCAATTGCATTTTTCTTTTAGAGGTAAATATGATTAAAGTTAAAAATTTAATAAAATCATTTGATGATAAAACCGTACTAAATGATATTTCGTTCGAAGTCAAAGATGGTGAAACACTTGCGGTTGTCGGTTTTTCAGGTTCAGGAAAAAGTACTGTATTAAAAATTATATGCGGACTTTTAGAAAAAGATTCAGGAGAAATCGAAACATCTGAAGGTGATATTGCAATGGTTTTTCAATATTCAGCATTGTTTGATTCATTGAATGTTCACGATAATATTATTTTTGCACTAAAAGAAAGAAAAGATTTAAGAAAAAAATACACTGAAGAAGATTTGAATAAAATTGTTGAAGAAAAACTCAAATTAGTCGGACTTGAAGATATTGGTGAAAAATTTCCGTCTGAACTTTCAGGAGGCATGCAAAAGCGTGTAAGTTTTGCAAGAGCTATTGTTACAAATCCTAAAACAATCCTGTACGACGAACCTACAGCAGGCTTAGACCCAATATCATCAACATTGATTGAAGACTATATTGTCAGACTAAAAGAAGAAACCCATGCTTCTTCAATTGTTGTTACTCACCAAATGTCAACGATACAAAGAACAGCAGACAAAGTTTTAATGCTTTATAACGGAAAATGCGTTTTTCAAGGCACACCGCAGGAAATGTGTGCTCAAACAAACGAATATACAAAACAATTTGTAACGGCTTCTTTAAACGGCCCTATGAAAATGTTAACTGAATAATTTTTTTGATATAATTAATTTGTAGCAGGTAAAAATATGAAATTAAAATCATCATCTTTCAAAGTAGGTATATTAACTCTAATAGCTCTAACAATCTTAATATTCACAATATTGTGGGTAAAAGGCAGAGCGTTTTCTTCTGCAGAAAGAATAGAAGTCCAATTTAAAGACGTTAACGGTATGCGTGCAGGTTCAGGTGTTCAAATGATGGGACTTCGCGTAGGTCAAGTCGAAGAAATTATTCCTGTTATTGACGGCGAAAACAGTTATGTAAAATTAAAATTTGTTATAACCGATCCAAATATTAAAATTCCTAAGGCTTCAACTCTTTCGATTCAACAATCAGGTCTTATCGGTGAACAGTTTTTAGAAATAACACCACCAAGAACAAGAACAGTATATTTACCTGTTGCAGGAAATAAATTGGCTCTAAAAAATGACCCTGTTCAAATAAAACTTGATGACAAGTACTACGATGTGGGATATATCAAAAATACAAAAGTTATTTTGACAAAAGCAGCACCTATTGAAGCTCAGGAAAAAATTTCAACTTCATACGCCTGCAAAATTGATTATATTGTTGATTTACCCGGATTAATTTTACCTGAATTTATGAAAGGTGAACTTATTAGTGATTCCGGAGTAAAAAAACTTAGAATTGCACCATTAGATAATGTTGCAATGAGCTATCCTGCGCAAACTTCAGAATATACAATAATTCAACCGATGAGACTGTCTGATTTTATGGATTTACAATATAAGGCAGCAGCGTCATTGACAGAAACTAACTTGAAAATTAACGAATTGCTTTCAGATAAAGTCATTGCAGATTTAAAACAATCTGTTGTTAATATTAACGAACTTACAGCACAAGCTACAACAACAATGGAAAAGGCTGAAAAACTTATTGAATCTTCAAATGAAGATTTAGAAAAAATGGTTCAAATGGCAGACAAGTTTACAAATGATTTTTCAACCATAACAAAATTGGCTGATAGTGTCATAAGTGACCCTCAGTTTAAACCAACAATGTTTGAAGCAACAAAAGCAATTACAAAATTCACAAATAATATTAACAAGGTTATGGATAATGCTGATTCAAAACAGTTGGCTTCAGATTTAAATGCTATTGTCCACAATGTTAATGAAATAAGCTCATCTGTCAACCTGATGACTAAAGATGAAAAATTAAAAGCTCAAGTTTTAGGAGCTGTTGAACACGTTAATAAAGCAATGGTAGACATATCAAACGCTTTGGAAGTTATAAACTCACTTGATGATTGTCAAAAACAAGATGTAAGCAGAACACTCACAGACGTTGCGGCAACTGCCAAAAACTTACGTAAATTTACGGAAAAATTGAATAAGCGATTCTTACTGTTCAGATTATTATTCTAATTTATTATGAATTTAAAAAGTAATATAACAAAAATACATTATGAAAAAAATTCTAAAAGCCCGCTGATGCCGTTTCTAGAGTTTTTTTCGTTTTTTTATAACATTATTACATCAATAAGAAATTTTCTTTATGATAAAAATATATTAAAGTCAGTGAAAGTTAATGCTTTCGTTATTTCTGTCGGAAATTTAACAACAGGCGGAGTCGGTAAAACACCTTTAGTCGCGGAAATTGCAAAATATTTTCAGGCCAAAAACAAACGTGTTGCAGTTATATCAAGAGGTTATGGCGGAAAACTTTCAAATAAACAGGTAAATGTAATTTCAAACGGTATAGAAATTTTTTATTCAGCACAACAGGCAGGAGATGAACCTTACTGGCTGGCTCAAAATCTTAAAAATACTTGTATATTAACTTGTTCAAACCGTGTAAAAGCCGCTAAATATGCAATTCAAAATATGGGAATTGAAGTTATTATTCTTGATGACGGATTTCAACACAGAAAAATTCAAAGAGATTTAAATCTTGTATTAATTGACAGTCAAAAACTTTTAGGTAATAAAAAACATCTTCCTGCAGGCCCGTTAAGAGAAAATATAAAAGGATTAAAAAGGGCAGACAAGCTTGTTATAATGAATAAAACTTCGCAAAAAATTGACAAAGCTGTACTTTCCGAGATTTTTGAAAAATATGATGATAATAAAACTTTTATATGCAATCTTGTTCCCGGTTTTACCTATAACATTAAAACCTTGGAAGCGTTACCTATAAATACTGAAGTTACTGCAGTTTGCGCAATTGGCCAGCCTGAACAGTTTTATAATTTTGTAAAACAAAAATTTAATCTGATAAATACAGTTACATTTGACGACCATCACGCATACACAGAATCTGAAATTTCACAAATACAAGGAAATATTGTTACAACCGAAAAAGATGCCGTAAAAATAGAAAAATTCAATCTTGACAATATTTATGCATTGAAATTAAAAGCTGAAATTGATGTTGAAGGTTTATTAAATAATGGCTAAAATTGATGAAATAGTAAAAAAATTAAAAGACGCAAATCAACAAAAAAGTGATTTTGTAGGTTTGATGGACAGCTTTAATAATCCATACCTAGTATTGATTGCATGTATTCTAAGCCTCAGAACAAACGACAAAACAACTTATCCTGCTACGTTAAGAATGCTGAAACTTGCAAAAACGCCAGAACAAATGGCAAAAGTAAGCGAAGAAGATTTGTCAAAAGCAATATATCCTGTCGGATTTTATGCTAACAAAGCAAAACAAATAATTCAACTTTCCAAAGAATTAACAGAAAAATATGATGGAAAAGTTCCGTGCGATATTGACGAACTTTGTAAATTCAATGGCGTTGGCAGGAAAACAGCTAATTTAGTTGTTGCAAGGGGTTTTAATAAACCTGCAATATGTGTGGATGTTCATGTTCACAGAATTTTTAACCGCTTAGGTTATGTCGAAACAAAAACTCCTGAAGAAACAGAATTTGCACTTCGTAAAAAATTACCCAAAAAATACTGGATTGACATTAATACGCTAATTGTAACCCACGGGCAAAATTGCTGTAAACCGCAAAAACCAAATTGCAGCGCCTGCCCGATAAATCAATATTGCGAAAAACATATTTAATAAAATAGTTTAGTCTATATTAAATATTAAGCTGCGGACACAATGTTTTCAGGTATTCTATCCAAATTTCCCCGTTTTCAACCTGAAATTTTTCCAATTCCGTATCTGTAGTGTATATAAATAAAATGTTCGGATTGCTGCTGTCGATTTCAATTTTTTTTATGCCGGATAAATCTATATCAAATTTACGGCGAGGTATAACATTGTTGTAGGATTTAAAGTATAATTTATTATTTGTAAGGTATAAAAAACCGCCCCAAACAAAACATTTTTTATAATATGTGCAAATATCCTGATAAATTATATCATTGTAAAAATTATTATCTTTGGCATATTTTTCCGCTTCTTTATTAAAGTCATCTGTTACCACTTTATCTATATTGCTAAAAGTTTTGAGTGAACCCGGTAAAAACAATGATGCTATTGCACTCAAAAAATATAATATTGATGCAATTATTAGTAAGAAGAAATCTGAAGTTCCTACATATTTATATGGGGTAATGTCATCAGAAAAAAAGTAATTATTGATTTTCGCACTTGCTTTTTCACATTGTTCAATATTTTTATTAACAATAAAAATAGGATTATCACTTGCATTGTGTAGAATTAAGTCTAAACCCGAAAAATTAGTTTTTGTTGGTAGTTCACATTGTACATAAGGTTTATTTTCTAAAGAAAAACTCAATTGTTTATGGAAAGATTTATTAACAGTACAAGATTTATTTTCGCATTTTATTGCAACTTCTTCCGATGCAAAAAATATTGCAGGGATAATGCCTAAAATAAAAAGATAAATAAAGGGTTTTCTTATTTTTGAATTTTGTATTTTTTCAAACAAAGCAAGAAAGTATATTATCAAGGTAATAAGTATACCTAATCCTGTATATGCCATTATAAAGATATTTAAAAAAGACATTATAAAAACTCCTTTTTAGTCAGTCCTATTTTATAAAATTAATTGTATTATAAAATATTTATAGGTCAATTTCATTAGTATCTTAGAGCCCTCGTATCAAAGATTAATGGCTTTGATTACTCAAAGCCATCTTATATGATTTATCCCTTATCCTGCACTTATATTAAATTTTTATCTGTTATTATATTAATATCTTTTAATTTATTTTTAAATATTTCTTTTGTTTTAAATTTTTAATACTTTAGTTTGATTTATTTTTATTCAAATAAAAAACGGTGCGGTTTAATGAACCGCACCGTTTTACCATTATTAAAAAACTATTAATTAGTCTTTATTTTGAGGAATTTTCATTGCGTAGAATGTTCTCCATACAAATACCAAAGCTACAAGCAAGAATATAACACCAACTACAGGTGCATATTTTTGGAATGATGGGTTAATAGCAATTTCCATTGCCAATAAACCAAACAATGTTGTAAATTTGATAATTGGGTTCATAGCAACTGAAGAAGTATCTTTGAATGGGTCACCAACAGTATCACCAACAACAGTTGCATCGTGTAGTGGAGTTCCCTTTTCTGCCAAATCAACTTCAACAATTTTCTTTGCATTATCCCAGCATCCGCCTGCGTTTGCCATAAATACAGCTTGGAACAAACCAAATACAGCAATCGCAATTAAGTAGCTTACAAAGAATGATACAGGATGCAAGTTTTCGCATA
>CAYLHN010000044.1:0-13544 GCA_964383455.1 uncultured Muribaculaceae bacterium
TTTTCTTAAAAGAAATAGTTTTTATCTCATCTATTTTTTTAGGCGGCTCAGCCGTTTGTTGATACTTAATTAAAAAATGTATAAATTCATCACTAAACATTAAAAACTCCTTAAACCACCAAATTATTATTTTCTTTCCTACATATATATAAAAACATGATTCAAAAAAAAATTGCCTAAATTTTAAAAAATATTTTATGCGGTTTTATAATATTTTATCCAATACTCTATATTCTTACTGCTATTTTTCGTAAGTTCAAAAAGTTTACCATCTAAAGGCCTTGCGGGACGTCTTAATAGTTTCATTCCGGCTTCTTTTGGAGTTCTGTCAGCTTTATATTGGTTACATTCTTTGCAGCAAGCAACAATATTTTCCCAAGTATCTGGCCCTAATCTTGATTTAGGATATACATGGTCAAGTGTCAATTCGTTTCCCGGAAGATGTTTTCCGCAATACTGACAAGTATATTCATCACGTTTAAATATATTTTCGCGCGAATAAGGCAACTCCGTATGAGGAATTGCCCTATAATCTTTCAATATTATAACTTTTGGTATAAGAGTATTATCAATCTTAATATAATTCTCAATATTTTCTATTTTTTCTACACACTCTGCTTTACCTTTCAACAATAATACCAAAGCCCGTCGCCATGACGTCAAATGAAGAGGTTCTTCGTCTGAATTTAGCAAAAGCACTTGTTCCATATAAAAGCCTTTTCTTACTACACTAGTAATATTCCACATTTTAATTATTTTTATACAATAAAAAAGGAATTGTAAAGAAAACTTCACAATTCCTCTTGAGACTAATTACATGAATAACTATTTGTTAATATCTTTAACGCTTAAAGCAATTCTGTGTTCTTGTGGAGTGAATTTTTTGATTAACACTTCAATTTCATCACCCACTTTGTATAAATTAAATGGATTTGGATTATCTCCGTCCATTTCAGCAATTGGTAATAAAGCTTCAACACCAGGGAATATATTAATAAATGCGCCAAATGTAGCAACTTTATTAACAGTTCCTTTTACAACCTGGCCTTCTTCAAATTGACCTTCGATTTGCTGCCAAGGATTTTCAGTCATACGTTTCAAGCTTAAACTAATTCTTTTTAGTTCATTATCGATTTTGATAATTTTAACTTCAATTTCATCACCTAATGCAAGAACATCTGAAGGATGTTTGATTCTTTGCCAAGAAATTTCAGAAATTGGTAACAAACCGTCAATACCGCTAATATCAACAAAAGCACCAAAGTCAGTAATTCTTACAACATTACCTTTAACAACCATATCTTCTTCAAGTTTTGAAATTACATCGTCAACTACCTGATTACGTTGTTCTGCAACAGCCTGTCTTTGTGACAAAATTAATTTGTTTTTCTTAGGGTCAGCTTCTAATACTTTAACTTCAATTTTTGTATCAACAAGGCCTTCAAATGGAGTACCTGTTCTTAATTGACTTGAAGGAATAAAACCTTTTAAGTCAGCAACATCAACAAGAACACCGCCCTTAACTATTGAAACAACTTTAGCTAAGATAGTATCACCAACATTTTTAGCATCATTCAATTGAGCCCATGCTTGAGCAAATGCAATACGTTTCAATGATAATTGCATGCTATCTTCATCATTTTCTTCTTTTAACACATAAAATTCTCTTACATCACCGATTTGTAATTCTTCCGGTGCTTCATCAGAATTTGAGATTTCTTTTTCCGGTAAAAATGCTTCTGTTTTTGCACCTTTAACACTTACTAAGTAACCGCCGTTTTCTTTTTTTAATACTGTACCTTCAACGATATCAGCCACTGAATAGGTTTTTGAAAGTGTTTCTTCCAAAAGTGCTTCAAATTCGTCTAATTCTGTTTTAGTCATGTTTTTCTCCTTCTATTTTGTTATAAACTTTATCTATTATATTTTGAGGTGTAGACGCACCCGCAGTTATTGCTATGTTTTCTGATTCGATAAGTAAATTTTGATATTTATCTAATTCAATATCATTTTCAATATGAATAGTTTTTGTTACATCTTTTAAAATTTCAGCCAAATGAGTAGTGTTTGCGCTATTTTTTGAACCGACAACAACTACTAAATCATTACTTTTTGCCAATTCCCTTGCTTCTTCTTGGCGTTTTGATGTACTTTGACAAATTGTATTAACTACATGAATTTCTTTTGAAATTTCAGTTAAATATGAAACTATCTTCTGTAAAATTTCAATTCTTTGTGTTGTCTGAACAACAACTCCAACTTTTTTATGAGCTTTAATTTCATCGGTATAGGAAAGTAATTGTTCAACTGAACTGATAACAACAATTTTATCAGTATATAATTCCGCATTTGCTTTAATTGCAACAACTTCAGGATGCTCAGCTTTACCAACAATTACAACATAATTTCCGTCTTTTGCTAACCCAACAGCGTGCTGCTGAACTTTTTTAACATCAGGACAAGTTAAATCTACAAGTTCAAAGCCTCTTTTTTTAATATCATCTATTACTTTTGGAGATTCGCCATGACTTCTGACAACACAAATACCTGTTTCATTTTCCGGCAATTTCTCAACAGTAATTATGCCAAGTTTATCCAATTCCTCAATCACTTGAGTATTATGAATTAATTGTCCCAACACAAAAACTTTCTTTTCAGGATTTTCAAACTTCAACTTTTTCACAGTATCAACGGCGCGCTTCACACCGTAACAAAAACCTGCATATTTTGCAATTGTAATTTTTTTTGACAAATAACTTGTCCTGCTTTCATTAAGACTAGAGGAAATCCTCAGTAATTACATTAAAACATAAATATTTTAAATTTCAAGAAAAAACAAAAAGAGAATTTCATCAACTTGAAACTCTCTTTCCATTCATGCTCCATTCAGCACAAAAATCGGCATTTTATTACCTCAACAATCCTAATACTTTAGGATTAGTTATTTATATTAAAATAATACCCAGATTCATTTATCACATAACACTTATTAACTATTTTGTAAAATAAATTTACATTAAAAAATTTTTATTACACAGATAACAATTTTAGAAGAAGAAATATAATACAAAAGTATTATAAGAATTAAAAAAGAGACTTGATAAATCAAGTCTCTCGAAATAAGTTAGTATAAGACTTTATTAAGCTTTTTTAGTTTCAGCTTCTTTAGCTTCAAGTTTTGCACTCAAATCCTTAACGAAATCAGCAACTGTTTGTTCTGTAGTTCTTCCGTTTTTAGGAATTTGGAAAGCTGCTGCATTTTTATGTCCGCCGCCACCGTATGATCTTGCGATTTCGGAAACATCAAAGCTTCTGCTTCTGATAGATAACGCTGCTGAACCGCCAAATTCTGCAACTTTAAATCCTACTTCAACACCTTCCATTTCAGGTAATCTTCCGCAAACACCTTTTACGGCATCCTTGCCTTCTTGAGCGTAACCTGCTTCTTTACATGCTTTTTTAGCTGCTTTTATATCAGCATCTTCAATAAAGTAAGCAATTTTTCCGTTTGGTGAATATTGAATTTTATCTAAAGTAACTTTTTCGGCTTCTAAAACAACTTTTGGAGTATTACCCATAGCGTTAAGATTTACTTCACGGTTATTAACACCTGCCTTCATTAATAACGCTGCATCTTCAAAAGTCATTGGTGAATTTGCAAATTTAAATCCGCCAGTATCAGTCAACATGCCTGTAAACATAGCATCTTTAGTTTCTTTTCTTAATTCTTCAGGTTTTAATCCTAAAGGTTCTACAAATTGCATTGCGATTTCTGCAGCTGCAGGCATAGAATCGTCAATTAAGTTTTCTGTTTTAGCATATTTATTATTAACAGTTCTGCCCCATTTTTCATTGTATTCTTCTTTGTATGGGTGGTGGTCAATTTTTAAGCTGTAAGTAGCCTTGTTCATAACACCTTTTCTGTAGTCAGGTGCCATAAGTTTTGTTTCAGCGCAATCTACAGCAATTGCCAAATCATATTTACCATATTTCGCTGCAGCTTTTTCAGCATCTTCAGGTTTTCCTGGTTTATGAACAATTACATTTACATCCGGATTAGTATTTAAATAATCATAATGTGACGGAAATTTATCGCCAAAAACAAATACGTCTACTTTTTTACCTGTTGCTTGGTTAATCAAATTAGCCATAGCAAATGAAGTACCAAAGCTGTCACCATCAGGAGAAGTGTGTCCTGAAACGGCAATTTTTTGAACTTTAGGATCCTTCATTATCTTAACCATTTTTTCAATTTTTTCTTTATTGTGAGCTTCAGGAGACCAACCTGTGAACGAAACAGCTAATGTTTTTTGCGGTTGTTTAACCATGCTTCTGCCCAAAGCACTCATTTGGTCTAAAGCACTGTATTTTAATTCAGGCTTAATGTCTGCTTGAGCATTTCTAACTACACTTGATTTCGGTTGTGAGGTAAATGAAGTGTTTTTTACCGCACTAATAGCACCTACGTTCATTAAATAAAACTCCTTACTAACTAACTTGTACTATATATAAGCGTCCTCAAAAAAAAAATTGCCAACAAAAGGGCTATTTTTGTAAAAATATTTACAAATATTAATAGTGTAAAAAACACACAAATAAAGCATTACGGAGATTTATTTACAAGAAGATTTAGACATACCGTCTAATATAACAGAACTATTAACGCATTTAACTCTTTTTGAATCAACTAAATCTGTAACCAAATAATCCATATTTCCATGTTTCAAAATCCAAGACGCAGCATTTGAACCTGACATGTTTACTACAGACAAATCCGGTTCGGTCTGAGGTACAAATTCATATTCATTAGTCTGAGGATTCCATGTACAAAAAACAAAAACATCACGGCCCAAAACATTAGGCCCCTTGTTTGGTCCATCAATATCAACACGGTTAGCACAGCCAATGCGAAATGAAATAGACGGGCCTGTCTGCAAAATAACTTTATAGCCATTACTATCATTTGTATTGTAACTAAAGTTTCCGTTTAAGTCTTGCAACGCTGTATCACTGAAGCATGCTCTGGAAGATTCAATTCCGCACACTTTTTTCAGCTTTAAATTTTCAGAAATACGTTCACCAATTTTTTTATTACAAGCATTTTCATCTAAATCAATACACCATGTTTTTACAGGCCCGTAAGAAAGTTGAGCCATATTATAGGCATTAACAACTTCAGAATAAAACTTTTTCACTGCTGCAACAGTTTCTTTGTGACCGGTATACTTATTCAAATCAGGAAGGGTCAATGCAGCAACAATCCCTATTGCACCGATTACAACAAGAGTTTCAGCTAATGTAAAAGCTTTGTTTTTCAAGATATCACCTCTTTACTATTATACCATATATTCATACTAATTATAACTATTGTAAATAAATATTAATATTACAATGGAATAATTGACTTCATAAAAAACTTCATTAAATAAAAGACATCTACATATTATTTTTTCTACAAAATGCAATCGAGGTAATTATGGTTTTAGACTTTTTAGTAAGCTTTTTAGCATCAAAAACAAAATGTACACATGACCATGTCGGATTAGACAAAGATTTCGGATATTGTCCTGACTGCGGCGCATTGATTGAAAATCAATGGTACATAGTAAAATGTTCTTGCTGCGGAGTTAAACATAAAGCTATAGTTAAAAACGGAAAAATTGTACCTGTAGATAATTTTTGCCATAATTGCGGTTCAGAAGAATATATAGTTGAAAAATTAGATACAATTGATTTTATTAACATAAATTATGCAGCATTAATAAGAAAAGAAACACAACAATCTGCAAGAAAAACAGTTACACAATGCTGGGTCAACACTAAAGAAAAAACATTTGCGCAACCGCAACTGCTGCCACAATTCCGATAATATCAGCAAAAAGTCCTGCAAGCAGCGCATACCTTACTTTTGAAATACCAACAGAACCAAAATACACAGCTAAAACATAAAAAGTAGTTTCCGAACTTCCGACAATTATAGCAGCAAGCTTTGTAGCATAAGCATCAGGGCCCAAATTATTTGCTATATCGGAAAAAACACCCAAAGCAGCTGAACCCGAAAGCGAGCGCACTATCATCAGGGGAAGAACATCAACAGGAATAGAAAATTTATCCAAAATATTTGAAAATAAATTTCCGCACATTTCAATAGCACCCGAAGCTCTTAACATAGAAATTCCGACCAATATGGCAACAAGATACGGAATAATATTTACAGCAACTTTAAACCCATCCTTTGCACCATCTGTAAATGTTTCATAAATAGGAACTTTTTTAAACAATGCAACCGTTAGTATAAATATTAAAATAACAGGCAAAATCCATAGAGAAAAAACATTCATTAATGATTGAAAACTCATTATTGTTTCCTCCAAATTTTTTGAAATATTTTAGCAATAATAATAGCTGAAACAAATGCAATTGAAGTAACAATAAGCGTTGGAGCAACTATTTCTGTAGGATTTTTATATCCGACACCGACCAAAACAGCTATAACAGTTGCAGGAATTAGCTGAAACCCTGCGGTATTCATCGCTAAAAACATACACATAGCATTTGATGCTGATGTTTTATCTTCATTAATTTCCTGTAACTCCTCCATCGCTTTTAAACCTATAGGCGTAGCTGCATTAGTCAGTCCAAGAGCGTTTGCAGAAAAACTCATCGCAATATCGCCTATAGCTTTATTATCTTCGGGTACCTCACTAAATAACCATTTTGCAATCGGTTTAATTAATTTTGTAATATAATCGACAATGCCTGCTTTTTCTGCAATACGCATAATACCAAGCCAAAATGCCATTATCCCTATCAAAGAAAATGCAACTTTTACTGATAAATCTGCACCTGATAAAATAGCATTAACAACATCCTGCAATTTTCCGTTAATTGCTGAAACAATTATTGAAAAAACTATTAAAAAATAAAATATATAATTCATAAAATAGTTATAACATTAATAATTAAAAAAACAAAAAACTTAATGAATTGTAAAAGTTAACTGGATATTTAAAAACAGTTATATTAATATTTTGTTAATTATCGGAGTAAATTTAGTGTTAAATTCATTAAAATTATCAGAAATAAATCCATCCCAAATAAATTTAACAGGAGTGAGATTATTGGTATTATTTTCTCTGCTTGTTGAATCGCCAAGAACTGTTGAAGAAATTAATGAATATTTTGAACAAAATAATTATCCAAAAGATACTTTTTCAATAGATACACTGAGGAATGATATTAACGCCTTAAAATTTGCCGGATGCACAATTTCAAGAGCAGATAAATCTAATAATTACAAATACACATTATTATCACATCCGTTTAATCTTCAAATAGATAAAAACACAGCAGAAAATATTCATAAAATTTACAACCGTTCATATAATTTTTTGACAATTGAGCAATTGTTAAGTATTGAAAAACTACTAAATATATTGTCAACATATACAGAAAATGACGAAGTTTCGGAATATTTAAGAGGTATATCAATATTAAAAAGACTTGATAAAAATTTAATAAAAGATTTAATATATGCGTGTAAAAACAAATACCCTATGGAGTTTGACTACAAAGCCCCAAATACCGGACTGCAGCATTACGAAGCAATTCCAAAAAATTTTTTAATACGCAGTAAAAAATTATATTTGAACATGTACATTAAAACTTACGAAAGAAATTCATATTTACCTGTTCATAACATAATTGCTCCCATAACGATTAAACTTACAAAAGATGGAAACAATAAAAATACAGTTTGGGTAATATATGAATTAAAGGGAATTGCAGCAAGAAATTTCGTGGAGCAGGACAATGAAAAAATTATTGAAAAAAGGGGTGAAATTTTACTTGTAAAATATACAACAGACACATACTTTCAAATCACACAGAAAATTTTATCTTACGGTCCGAACTGCAAAGCTATAGAACCTGATTTTGTTGTAGATTTTAATATTAACAAGTTAAAAGAAATGTATGAGGAATACAGAAATGGTTAAATCTTCTATTGATAACGCATCACTTTCAGCGTTCAGAGTTTTTGAAACTTTAAAATGCCTTATAAAAAGTCCTGCAGATGTAAATGACATAATACAGTATCTGGAAAATCTTGAACAAGAAGAAGGTAAGGCTTATTCAAAAGCAGTCGTATATAAATATTTAACAACGCTAAAATTTGCAGGCGTTAATATTCAACGTAAAAAATGTAAATACGAAGTAACAGACTTACCTTTTAAAATAAAATTAGATAAAGAAAGCATGTACGCAATCGAAATCTTAAATAAAATTCTTGATTTCACACCTGAAAACGATTTAGTAAAAGATTTACAAACATTCATATACAGTGTAAAAATGCGATGTTCAAGCGACAATATTGATATTGAATCAATAGAAAAAGAACTTGCAAATCAATTTGCAACACATAAAGCAAATGAAAGTCAAGTAAATACACTAAGAGTATACGAAAAGTACTGCAAAGATAAATTAAAACTTCACATAGAGTACTATGATGTATTTGGAGAAAAATGTATAAACATATGCGAGCCTATTGAAGCAAAATTTGAAGATAGCAGCATATTGCTATATGCATATTGTGAAAATCCAAATCAATTTTTAGAATTAAATTCAAATCAAATTATAGACATAAAACAAACACCTCAAAGTTGTAAAAACGTAGAAAATTATATAACATATTCAACGGTATTTACACTTAGCGGAAGATTAGCCAAGAGATACACTCCAAGGCCGCTTGAAATAAGAATGGACAACGGCTTAAGTGATGATATAAAAACATTTTCGAACAAAGATGAATCAAAAGATAGTTTATATCTTAGATTAATGAGATACAGCGAAAGCTGCAAACTAAATTCACCGAAAAAAGACAGAGAAATTATGCGTAAATTGATAGCTGAAACATTAAAAAACTACGGAATAGAAGTAGAAAAATAAAAAGTTGACATATTACTATAATTTTGATACTCTAATAATATAAATATGGGCCTGTAGCTCAGCGGTAGAGCAGGGGACTCATAATCCCTTGGTCGTGGGTTCGAACCCCTCCGGGCCCAAATAAAGAGAGTAGACGTAAGTCTACTCTCTTTATTTTAACTGTAATAGGGGTGAGAACCCACACAAGGCGACAGCCTTGTCTATGGTTCGAAAGGATTTTGGCAAGAGTGAAGCGAGCGACAAAATGACTCATAAAAAGTTTGCGAAAACATCAAGCTGTCCGCCGGACTTATGAGCAAACTTTTCGTTATATTTAAACAATTAATAAAGCGAACGTAACTCGTCCCTGTTTACAAGTTAAATGAGCGGAAAAATTGCTATAGCAATTTGTTAGCGAAATACTTGACTTGTAAACCGCCAATAATCCGAGAAACCCCTCCGGGCCCAAATAAAGAGAGTAGACGTAAGTCTACTCTCTTTATTTTAACTGTAATAGGGGTGAGAACCCACACAAGGCGACAGCCTTGTCTATGGTTCGAAAGGATTTTGGCAAGAGTGAAGCGAGCGACAAAATGACTCATAAAAAGTTTGCGAAAACATCAAGCTGTCCGCCGGACTTATGAGCAAACTTTTCGTTATATTTAAACAATTAATAAAGCGAACGTAACTCGTCCCTGTTTACAAGTTAAATGAGCGGAAAAATTGCTATAGCAATTTGTTAGCGAAATACTTGACTTGTAAACCGCCAATAATCCGAGAAACCCCTCCGGGCCCAAATAAAGAGAGTAGACGTAAGTCTACTCTTTTTATTTTATATACATTTTAATTTAACCTTATTTATAGAACTTTTTTTTGATTTGTGCGATACTATAATTATGGCTGATAAAATAGTTGTAAAAGGTGCAAAAGAAAACAACTTGAAAGATATTTCACTGGAAATACCTAAAAATGAACTTGTTGTTTTTACAGGCGTTTCAGGCTCAGGAAAAAGCTCACTGGCTTTTGACACTATTTTTGCAGAAGGTCAAAGACGTTATGTTGAAAGTCTATCTGTTTATGCAAGACAGTTTTTAGGACAAATGGATAAACCTGATGTTGAAAGTATAGATGGTTTATCTCCTGCTATTTCAATTGATCAAAAATCGACAAGTAATAACCCCCGTTCAACAGTAGGCACTGTTACTGAAATTTATGATTTTTTACGACTATTATATGCAAGAGTAGGAATTCCGCATTGTCCAGAATGCGGAGAAGAAATTAAACCGCAAACTATAGATGAAATTGTTAATTCTGTTCTAAAACTTGAACAAGGTACAAAAATTCAACTTTTGGCGCCTGTTGTTTCAGGCAAAAAAGGCGAGTATCAAAACCTCTTTAAAGAGTTACAGCAAGAAGGTTTTGTCAGAGTAAAAATTGACGGAGAGCTTTATAACCTTGATGAAGATGATATCGAACTTGCAAAAACTAAAAAACACAACATTTCAGTCGTAGTCGACAGACTTGTTATAAAAGAAAATATTCAGTCAAGATTAACCGACAGCATTACAACAGCGTTAAAAAAAGCCAACGGAATAGTTATCGTTGATTTAGTTCAAGATAAAAAAGAAATTTTGTATTCTGAAAAATTTTCTTGTGAAAAATGCGGATTGAGTTTTGAAGAATTATCACCGAGAAACTTTAGTTTTAACAGTCCATACGGGGCTTGTGAAAGATGTGCCGGGCTGGGTGCGGATTTTATTATTGATAAGGATTTGGTAGTTCCTGATACAACTTTATCAATTAAAGAGGGCGCAATTTACCCATGGGCAAAATCTTCAACTGATTATTATGAAGATATACTGAAATCAGTATGTCATAATTTTGCAATAGATATGGACAAACCATTCAAGGATTTAACAAAAGAAGAGCAAGATTTAATTTTATACGGTTCAAATGATGTTATAAAAGTTACAGTAAAACAATTTGGCACAAACAGATACAAATCACAGTATACAAGATATATGGGTGTAATACCATATCTGGAAAAGAAATATCACGATTCATCGGCTGATTATTGGCAGGAAGAAATTGAAAAATATTTAGTAACAAAACCATGCACAGCATGCCACGGGGCCAGACTTAAACCATTCCCGCTTGCAGTTACGATTGGCGGCAAAAACATTTATGAATTTACAAAATTGTCGGTAGATGAAGCCATTTCATTCATTGATGTGCTTTATTTAGAACTGTCAGATTACAAGATACAAATAGCAAAGCAAATTCTTGATGAAATAAGAGGAAGATTAAAATTTCTGCAAGATGTAGGCCTTGGTTACCTTGATTTAGCGCGTATGGCAGGAACGCTATCCGGCGGGGAAGCTCAAAGAATACGACTCGCAACTCAAATAGGAAGCGGACTGTCAGGTGTGTTATATGTACTTGATGAGCCTTCAATAGGTTTACATCAAAGAGATAATGACAGACTGATAAAAACACTTGTAAAACTGCGTAATTTGGGTAATACATTAATAGTTGTCGAACACGATGAAGAAACAATCAGAAATGCTGATTACATAGTAGATATTGGGCCAAAAGCAGGTTTGAACGGAGGTAACATTGTTGCAGAAGGTTCTGTTGAAGATATTATTAATTCAGCAGAATCTGTTACAGGCAAATATCTAAGCGGAGAAAGATTTATACCTATTCCTAAAAAATTGCGCGAAGGAAACGGAAATTTTCTTCAAGTCAAAAATGCATATTTAAATAATTTAAAACATATTGACGTTGATATTCCTCTTGGCAAAATAGTTGTTCTCACCGGTGTTTCAGGCTCAGGCAAATCCACGCTAATGCAAGATTTGATAAATCAATACGCCGTGCATAAATTGCTAAAAAATAAACCAAAACCGCAAGGAGTTGAAGAAATCTTAGGATTTGAAAATATTGATAAGGTCATAAATATTGACCAATCACCTATAGGCAGAACCCCTCGTTCAAATCCTGCAACTTATACAGACGTATTTACACAAATTAGAGCGCTTTTTGCAAAAACAAACGAAGCAAAAATCAGAGGTTACAATCAAGGGCAATTCAGCTTTAATGTCAAAGGCGGACGTTGTGAAGCATGCAAAGGTGACGGCGTAAAAAAAATCGAAATGAACTTTTTGTCTGATGTCTACGTCAAATGTGATGTCTGCAAGGGTAAACGCTACAACCATGAAACATTAGAGGTAAAATACAAAGGTAAAACTATCTCAGATGTACTTGAAATGAGTGTAGGCGAAGCTTTGGAATTCTTTGAAAATATTGCACCAATAAAAAGAAAACTTCAAACACTTTATGATGTAGGCCTTGATTATATAAAACTAGGACAAAGTTCTACAACACTTTCAGGCGGGGAAGCTCAAAGAATAAAACTTGCATCAGAATTAAACAAAAAAGCTACAGGAAAAACATTATACTTAATGGATGAACCTTCTGTCGGACTACATTGGGCAGATTTAGACAAACTTATAAAAATTATTCATAAGCTTGCAGATAACGGCAACACAATATTAATTATCGAACATAATCTTGACCTTATAAAAGTTGCAGATTACATAATAGATTTGGGCCCTGAAGGCGGAAACGCAGGCGGTACGGTTGTAGCCTGCGGAACACCTAAAGAAATCGCAAAATGTAAAAACTCCTATACAGGTAAATATTTAAAAGAAATATTTAAAAACAATTAATTACAAGAAGTCTGCCCGCCCCACTGTAACTGCTCAGGACACTTTAAATAATCCATATTGCCATACTCTATAATCCATGTCGCACCGTAGACAATATCAGTTGCGCCACTTTCAATAGCAGGTCTATGACCGTTAGCCACGGTTTTATTATAAAATGCAGAACAATGATCTGGTATAACTAAAAATATTTTATCATTATTCATTGGGTTTTGAACAGAAAAATCAAATTGATCAACATTAAACTCATTCTTACCCTTGTTTGGGCCATCAATATCAACACAAATTTTACCAGCATTACCATAAGCATAAAAAGTTAAAGACATACCATCAGCCAATGTTACATAATAATCATTTACATAAAAATCATCATTATCAACAAAACATCCACCATCAAGGTCAAACCCGCAGTTTTTGGAAACCTTCATAAATTCAATCATACGTTCTGCAAAAATTTTAGTTCTGTCTTGAGTACTTGTTTCACTTTCAGAATCAACATTGTTAAACCATTCATCGTATGGCCCATAATTTGCTTCAGCACGGTCATAAGCCTCAGCTAATGCAGAATAAATTTTCTTAACCTTGGTAACTTTTTCTTTATCGCCGGTAGCGTGGTTAAGGTTTGGCAAAGTTAACGCCGCAACAACACCGATTATGCCAATGACAATGAGAGTCTCAGCTAAGGTAAAGGCTCTAAGGCACTGAGGCACTAAGTTACTAAGTTTTTCTGTGAATAGTGAATTGTGAGTCGTGAATAGACCGTCATTGCGAGTGAAACGAAGCAATCCATTACCAAATGTTCTAAGGCACTGAGGCACTAGGGCACTAAGTTTTTTTGTGAATAGTGAATTGTGAGTCGTGAATAGACCGTCATTGCGAGTGAAACGAAGC
>CAYLHN010000045.1:0-13480 GCA_964383455.1 uncultured Muribaculaceae bacterium
ATCAACTTTGCCAACAATTTCAGGTCTTGCATTAGCTTGTAATTCTCTTTTTGCATATTCGGTTAATTCAGTATAACCCTTTGGATAGTTGTCTCGTGCAACTTTAATTTCAAATAAAGCACCGTTTGTTTTTTCTGCAATCATTTTGGCAATAATTGCGGTATTGCCTTCTGTTATATTACCAACCGAATATTGTTCACCGACCCGCGAGAAATAAGCTACCAATACTTTCTTATTATCATTTACCTCTGCCATTGTTTTACCTCCGTTGTTATTTATAAATAGTAGAAATCCGACTGCAAATATAATTAAAACCGCAATTAAACTTATTTTATTCATTATTTATTCTCCTGTGGTCGTAGTTCCCCATAAAAATAGCTTGCCGTTGCTCCGCCATCTATTAAAAAGTCTGAACCTGTTATAAAATCAGCTTTTTCGCTTAATAATAGTTCTGCGACATTTGCAACTTCATCCGCTGTTCCCGGACGTCCTGCCGGACATTTAGCAAACATATTTTTATAAAAATCGCCTCTTATACCGTTAAATTCATCTATTGCAAGAGGTGTTACAATAATCCCCGGAGAAATTGAATTTATTCTTGCTCCTCTTTTACCCCATTTGCAAGCTTCTGCCATAACTCTTTTTACATTGCATCTTTTAGCCATTTGATATGCGTGAAGTGTATCTTTAATATTTTTAGGCTGCAATACTTCAAGATTTAAAAGTTCTTCTGTCGGTGTGCAGGCTAATTGTTTATCAATAACAGGTGATAAAGCAGGCATTCTGTGTCCTGATTGTGATGAAATAGTAACCCCACGACCGCCATTTTTTATTACTTTTCCGACTTCTTCCAATAAGACGGCTGTTCCGTATAAATCAACTTTTAATATCGTTTCAATTGATGCTTGAGAAGGTGAAACTCCTGCCGAATTAATCAAAGTTGCAATTTCTCCAAATTCTTGCCCCTTTTTGATAAAGCTTAAAATTGAATTTCTGTCAGATAAATCACAATCAATAGGCTCAATATCAAAACCTGCTTCACGCATAATTTTTGAAATAGTATTAGCATTATTAATATTTTTATCGCCTACTATAATCTTTTGATTAAATCCGACCCTGCGAGCGATAGCCATTCCAATTTGACCTGCTCCCAACCATAACATTACATCTTTCATGTCTTAAAAAGCTCCTGTTTTAATATGCGGCACATAAGGCGATTCAAGCCTTTGTATAATTTCTTCACTCAATTTTATATCTAATGCTGAAATTGCTTCTTCAACATGTTTTACATCTGTGCAGCCAACAATAGGGGAAGTTACATAAGGTTTTGATAACATCCAAGCTAAAGATACCTGTGCCATTGAATAACCTAATTCTTTTGATATTTTTTCAAGATTATCGACAACAACTTTATCCTGCTCATCAGTTGCACCCCATACCATTGGAGATACTTCATCTATTGAATTCCTGTGAGTTTTTGTACCCCAAGGATGAGCACATCTTCCGCCTGCTAATGGCGACCAAGGTACAACTGCGATTTTTCTATCCTGACATAGCGGCATCATTTCTCGTTCTTCTTCACGATAAATCAAATTATATTGATTTTGCATTGAAACAAATTTTGTCCAACCGTTTCTTTCAGCAATTTGATTTAATCTTTCGAATTCCCAAGCCCACATAACTGATGCACCAATATATCTTGCTTTACCTGATTTTACGACATCGTGTAAAGCTTCCATAATTTCTTCCATCGGAGTTTCATGGTCTAATCTATGAATTTGATACAAATCAACATAGTCAAGACCTAATCTTTTAAGCGAATGGTCAATTTCCGACAAAATATTTTTTCTTGAAGAACCTGCACCGTTCGGACGTCCTTCTCTCATTGCAAAATGAACTTTTGTTGCAACAACAATTTCGTCTCTATCTAAACCAAATTCTTTAATTAATCTTCCTGTAATTTCTTCACTTGTTCCAAGTTGATAAACATTTGCGGTATCGAAATAATTGATACCTAAATCAACCGCTTTTTTAAATATTGGTTTTGCATCTTCATAATCTTTTGCCCAAGGGAAAACACCGTTTTCTTTTCCCGGTTTTCCAAAACTCATACAACCTAAACAAATTCTTGAAACGTCAACACCTGTGTTACCTAATTTTACATATTGCATATTATTTCTCCTATACTAAGTATTTATCTAAAATTGCTTTTAATTGAAAATTTGCAAACTTATAAGTCCAATCTCTTGGTTCAAAAACTCCATCTGACATACACCAGCAAGTCATCATTCCATATAACTCAGATATAAAAAGATGCGTAAGAAGTTCAATAGGCGCATCTTTTTTTAATTCATTATTTTCAACCGCATTATTTAATATATTTTTTAACATATCAACATCGTATTGCCATTTATTTTTATCCATATTTTCAGGAGCTTCGTTAGGATTAATAACTCCTTTAATCCATTCTCTGCATATATTTATTCCGTAAATTTCAACTGCTTCCATAAAACTATCAAAGTACAAAGATAATTTTTCAACTATATTTGTATCTTTCATGCTGCTAATTTTTATTTCTATCTGCTTAAAATATCCTCTGCAAATTTCCGAAACAATACTTTCTTTATGCTTGAAATAAACATAAAAGGTACCTTTCGCTACTCCTGCAGCATCGGTAATATCTTCAACACACAAAGCGTTAAACCCGTTTTTCTTTAACAAGTTTTCAGTCGCGTCTATTAATTTTTGACGGGTTTTAAGCGCATTTTCCTGTCTTTTAGTTAAAATCGTATCCATAAAATAACTATACAACAATAATGACCAAAAGTCAATGACTTTTGGTCATAAATTTATGTAAACCTTAAAGGCACAGTTTATTTATATTTGACCTTTTAAATAACACCTACTTTAGTAAAGTATGCATCAAAACACAGTATTAAGTTTTTACTCTTTAAAGGCGTGCATTGAAAAAATTCTCATTCAATTTAGCCAGGTTTTGAATGAGAAGAGAACTCCCGTCGGGAGTGAGATGCCTCTCAAACAAAAAGACTACCGAAGTAGTATTTTTATAAATGGTGAGCGTTGAGAAGAGCTCTTGTTCAAAAGCTGACTAAATGTCAGGTTTTGAATGAGAAAAGAACTCCCGTCGGGAGCGAGATGCCTCTCAAACAAAAAAGACTACCGAAGTAGTCTTTCTTAAATGGTGGGCGTTGAGAGGCTCGAACTCCCGACATCTTCCTTGTAAGGGAAGCGCTCTACCAACTGAGCTAAACGCCCGCACCATACTATTAAATTTTCTTTTCTCAGTTGGTAGAGCTTTAATTGAACTAACGTTCGGTTCCACCTCACTGGGCAACTGAGCTAAACGCCCGCACCGTAAAAACGATTGCAAATTAAATATACAGGAAAAAAATTTTTATGTCAATAGTATTTATAAATTTATTCTTCTGTTAATTTTCTTATATGACCAAAAATATCGTCACAATACCTTCTGTCAACTGCACTAAAAGGAAGTACAACTCCGCCAAATTCTTTTTTTACATTATTTATAACATTCAATCTTTTATTTTTTGGAACATAATCTATTTTTGTTACAACCGTAAAAATTGGCAGACCGTAATTTTCTACCCACTCGCGCATTTGAAAATCATTTTTTTGAATCTCGTGACGCGCATCTACCAGTTGCACTAAAGATTTTATTTGTTCACGTTTTAACAAGTATTCTTCAAGATATTTTTGCCATTTTGCCTGAGCCTCTTTTGAAACTTTTGCATAACCGTATCCGGGTAAATCTGCAATTATAAATTTTTCTGAAAAATTAAAAAAGTTTATTAAACGTGTCTTTCCCGGCGTGTTTGATGTTTTTGCCATTTTTTTATTATCACAAAGGCAGTTTATAAAGGATGATTTACCCACATTTGAACGCCCAAGCAGCGGAAATTCCGGCAGCAAAAAACTAGGACATTGACTGAACTTTTCCGCACTTATTATAAATTTTGCATTAATTTTTTCTGACATTTTTATATTTTTTGTAAATTTTTTATTAATTATCAAAAAATATTGTATAATAGCATAAATAATAAATCATCGTGCAAACATAGGAATAATCATGGGGCTTAACAAGGATTCAAAAATTTATTTAGAAGATTTTAAAACATACATTTTAATTGAAAAGAATTTTTCAAAGCACACTGCAAAAGCTTATTATTCTGATGTTATGGGTTATTTAATTTGGTTAAATGAAGAATCATGTCTTCAAGTTACCTTTCAGAAAGTACGAGATTATTTATATTACATCCAAAAATTTGAATATAAAAAAACAACACTTGCAAGAAAAATTGCATCCGTTAGGACTTTTTACAAATATTTATATAGGGAACGCTTAATCGAAACAAATCCTACCGTAAATTTATCTGCACCTAAGCGCCCAAAATCCTTACCAAAATTTTTAACTATTGCGGAAATTGAAAAAATATTGTCCGGTATAAAAATAGAAACTCCGGCAGGATATAGAAACAGAGCAATTCTTGAACTTCTTTGGGCCACCGGCATGCGTGTTTCTGAACTTAGCGGATTGAATTTCGGAGATTTAAATTTGGAAAACAATGAAATAACCGTTTTTGGTAAAGGTGCAAAAGAAAGAATCGTTTTAGTTTCAGATAGGGCAAAAATTTATTTACAAAGATACATAGATACGGCACGTCCTCTTATTGCCAAAGGATTTAAGCTTGAACCAATTACCGACAAATCACCGGTTTTTATAAATAATACAGGATACAGACTTCAAAACAAAACGATAAGAAATGTCATAAATGAAGTTGTCGAATCAATAGAATTACCCAAACACGTCACACCGCACATGTTTAGACACAGTTTTGCAACAAGATTAATAGAAAACGGGGCAGATTTAAGAATTGTACAAGAATTACTCGGACATGCCAGTATTTCTAATACTCAAATATACACACATGTATCAACAAAACATTTGCAAGATGTATTTGAACAAACACACCCAAGAGCTTAAATATAATTTTTATTACTTATTTAAATAATTCATAATTGCCTGAAATCCAAGGTCATATGAATAAGCCCCAAACCCGCAAATTTGGCCGATACAAACAGGCGAAATCAACGAATTATGACGAAATTCTTCTCTTGCATGGATATTTGTTAAATGAATTTCCACAACAGGTACATCCACAGACGCTATTGCATCTCTTAGCGCTACACTTGTATGAGTATAACCGCCTGCATTTAAAATTACACCATCAAAATTACCTTTTGAATTTTGAATTTCTTCAACAAGAACACCCTCATGATTTGATTGTTTACATTCTAATTCAACATTATTTTGTTTTGCTAATGCAGATAAATATGTTTCTATATCACTTAATGTTTTATTACCGTATTTTTCAGGTTCCCTTGTACCAAGCATATTTAAATTTGGCCCGTTTAATAATAAAATCTTCATTTTCAATCCTTTTGTTAAGCTTTTTATTGAATTATAACAAAAAAAACTTAAAAATGTATATTTTTCATAATTTGTGTTATACTTGTTTTATAGAAGACTTATTGAGGTACAAATGGAAGAAAAAAAGCAACAAAGACGTTGGTATGATAAAGATCCTGTATTGAAAGAAGCATTAGAGCTTTTACGTTTAGCGCCCGGAGATAAAAAAGATGCAGCAGCCGATTTT
The DNA here is from genome assembly GCA_964383455.1 of uncultured Muribaculaceae bacterium. Classification (GTDB taxonomy): domain Bacteria; phylum Cyanobacteriota; class Vampirovibrionia; order Gastranaerophilales; family Gastranaerophilaceae; genus UBA6984. The sequence goes on from CAYLHN010000045.1 coordinate 5,697, forward strand.
GTTATCCAATTACAAGAACAAGTTGCTGAAGATGTTATTGATAAAATTTACGATATAATGTGTGAATATCATGGCAAAGGACGCCGTTGGTATGATAATGACCCTATGGTTATAAAAGCAATTGAATTATTACGAGTAGCCCCTAAAAAAACAAAAAAAGAAGCTGCTTTGAAACTTTTGACCGCTTTAGAAAAAAATGAAGGCGGCGGAATGGAACTTATTAAAGACTAATTATGAAGGATATTCAAAACGAATATGATTCCAGAGGAATAGATATTCAAAAAGTCGGAATTAAAGACTTTGATATTCCTCTTTCTGTGCGCAGAAAAAACAATTCTAATCAAACAGTAAATGCAAAAGCGAGCCTTTCCGTATCTTTGCCAAAACATTACAAAGGTACGCATATGTCTCGATTTGTAGAAGTTTTAACAGAGTGGCAAAATCATGATTTACTTGGTTCCGACTTGAAAGGATGTGTTTCTTCTGTAGTAGAAAAACTTTGTGCAAAAAGTGGAGAATTATATCTGGAATTTAAATATTTTATACCTAAAAAAGCACCTATATCAGGTCAAGTCTCATTAATGGCTTACGATTGTTCATTTAAAAGTGTTTTAAACGATTACAATACAGAAAATGAAGATTACAAATTTACATTGGGAGTAAAAGTTCCTATAACAACACTATGTCCTTGTTCAAAAGAGATTTCGGAATATGGAGCCCACAATCAACGAGCCATTGTTTCTGTAAATATTTCATATGACAGAAATGAACATATTTGGATAGAAGATTTGGTTGATATTATTGAAAATTGTTCTTCTTGCTGTGTTTATCCTTTATTAAAACGTGAAGATGAAAAATTTGTAACCGAAAAAGCTTATAATAACCCAAAATTTGTTGAAGATGTACTAAGAGATGTGATTATTTCATTAAGAAATCATTCTGTAGTAAAAGAATTTGAAGTACAATGCGAGTCTATAGAAAGTATTCATAACCATTCTGCTTGGGCATATCAACACGAAATTAAATAATATTAATTTTGGTAATTGATTTTATATTATTGTTAATCTATAATAGACTTGATATTACACGATAACTAGCGAAATTTAATAATTATGCCAAATATAAATGAAGAATTAGAACAAGAAGAAAAAAATTTAAACGAAGAATACAGTCAATTTTTAAAACATCTTAAAGAAGAAAAGGAAGATACTTCCAATTTTGCAAAGACGTTATTTGCGATAGTGCTTGTTTTTTGTGCAATTGTATTAATTTTACTCATTGCTTCTGAAAATAGAGATAAAATTACTAAAGTATTAGGAGAAGATTCTCCGCTTTCAAAAATTATACTTGCAATGCCGCAAAATTCAGTAAATAAAAAGCATGTTAATTTTTCAATACCATTTTTGCAAAAAAGGCAAAATATTTTATTATTGGGTGTTGATGCAAACGGTTCAAATACTGACCCATGGGCAGGAGCAAGAACAGACACTATAATCATATTAAATGTTGATCCTGCTTCAAAATCAATTAATGCTATTTCTGTACCAAGAGACAGTAAAGTTTATTTACCCGAAGATTACGGTATACAAAAAATCAATTCTGCGCACGCTATTGGCGGAGTTGAAATGACTAAAAAAACTCTTGAGCAAACACTTGGTATAAAAATTAATCATTATGTAATGGTTCACGATGAAGCTGTTGCTCATATAGTTGATGCAATTGGCGGAATACCAATTTATGTTGAAAAGAACATGTTTTATAACGATTATGCAGGGAAATTACATGTAAATCTTTCAAAGGGATTAAATATTCTTGATGGTCAAAATGCCGTAGGATACTTAAGATTCAGAAAAGACGGTCTTGGTGATATTGGAAGAACTCAACGTCAACAGTTTTTCTTAAAAGGTCTATTGGATAAACTTCAAACTCCTCAAGCGATTGCAAAAGTACCTGAAATTTTGGATGCTGTTACGACTTACGTTAAAACGGATATGTCTTTTTACGAAATATCACAATTTTTATCTTTGGCAAAAAGTTTAAATCCTGACAAAATAGAATTTGCGACACTACCGGGTGCACCGAATAAACACGGTTACATAAGCTACTGGATTTTAGATCCTGAAAAAACTCAAGATATGATTAATAAAATGATATATAGAGACAACTACTCATCAATTAACAAGCAATATGAAGTTGGAATAAGGTATTCAACTTCAAGCGAAACTTCAGCTTTGAAATTAAAAAATGAAATTGAAGAATTAGGATATAATGTTAATTGTTTCGGCCCTTCTGCTGTTCCTCATTCTCAGTTTATAGCACACGATGTAACAGTATCTAATGATTTTCTAAATTGGCTGAAAAGAAAAGCACCTGAATTAAATAAAATACAATTTGTATACAACCCTGACAAAATATACTGTACTTCAAGTGATATAACTATTTTAATTGCAGGAGAATAATATGCCTTTTATAATTATACTAGTAATAATACTTGCAATAATTTTGTATATGATTAAATTAAATAAAGATTTAATTGTTAATAAAGATAATATTCTTCGTTCAATGGCAGCACTTGATGCAATAATTATTAAAAAAAATCTTGCCGTATTGGATTTGTTAGGATATGCTCAAGAAGTTATGGAAAAAGAAGCAAATCTAATAAAAGATTTGTTTAATAAAAGACATGATATCAATAAAATTAAACCAAAAATTTCAAATGCACCTGCAAGATATCAATTTCAATCTGAATTTGAAAACTTGTTGAAACAATTTTTTAGCGCTGTACAAAGATATCCGGAATTAAATAAAAATGCAGCATTTCAAAAAAGTTTAGCAGATTATAACAATTTGGAAACAGTTTTTGAAGAAAAAATTGATTTTTATAATCTTTGTGTAGATAAATTAAACTGGTCTATACATACTTTTCCAAGTTCAATATTAGCACAATTGGATCATACAAAAGAACCCCCTCCTCCATATCAAAAATAATTTTATCTGTTTTGAAACTTTTTAAAAAAGTCATCGTCATATTATTTGGTTGGGATGATATGAGGATTTTATTGTTATGCAAAATTACAAACAAAAGAGTATTGAGCAGATTGAAAAATTTGATGAACTGGAACTTTTTGAAGATGAAGAAGAAACAGAAGAACCTAAAACATTTTGCTGTATATCAAAAGAGGATGATTTACTCCAAATGTACCTAAAAGACGTTGGAAAAACAAAAATGATTTCCGCAAAAGACGAAAAGGCACTAGGGCAACTAATAAAAGAGGGAAAAGGGGATGATGTATCAAAAGCAAAAAAGGCTCTGGTACAGGCAAATTTACGCCTTGTCATAAGTATTGCAAAAAAATATATCGGACAAGGCGTATTGTTTTTAGACTTGGTACAAGAAGGTTCTATGGGATTAATCAGAGCTGCTGAAAAATTCGATTATACCAAGTCATGCAAATTCTCAACTTATGCAACTTGGTGGATAAAACAAACGATAATTCGAGCAATATCAAATAACTCCCGCTCAATAAGAATACCTGTTCATATGGCAGATAAAATCAGAAAATACAAAAAAGCAATTTTAGATTTGACTTTTGAACTTGGCAGAGAACCTTATGAAAAAGAAATTGCAAAAAAAATGGATATTAGTTTAAAACGATTGCAAAGCATAAAAAAAGCCATCATAAAAGAACCTATAAGTCTTGATTTGCCTGTTACAGATGATTTGAATGTACAAGATTTTATCGAGGATAAAAGTTATAAATCACCTGAAGATAAAGCTTTTGACAGCAATTTATATTCAAGTATACCGCATTTACTTGAATGTCTTGATGAAAGAGAAAGAAAAATTTTGCACTATCGATTTGGACTTGACGGTACAAAACCTAAAACTTTGGAAGAATTGGGTAAAATTCTTGGGTTTTCAAAAGAAAGAATAAGACAGTTAGAGGATTTAGCAATAAAAAAACTTCGAGCAAACTCCGAAACTATTAAATACCGCGACTTTCTGGATTAAATTTATTAATCCTGAAAGTTGCTTTCTTTTACCCTTATTATAGCAACCATAGTCCAGAAAATGAAATGAATTTGAGGTCTGAAAAATACAGTATCTACAAATCCATGTATTAATAAACCGATTATTGACGTTAAGGCTATAATAACCAAAATCGAATCAAGACAGTACTCTTTTGAATTTATATATCTATAAGCGGATTTAATTAACAAAAACAAAAATGCAATAAACGATAAAAGAGCAAAAATACCACTTTCAACAGCTGTTTCGAGATAAATATTATATGCACTTAAAGCATCAAATCCTGTTTTCATGTATAATCCGTAAATTTCTCTGAAATTATTATTTCCAAGACCGATTCCAAGCAGCCAATTATCTTTAAACATATCTATGCAAGAATTATAAACATTAAATCTAAACGAATTCGAGCTGTCAGCACGCATCAAAAACATCGAGATAATACGTTTTCTTAATGCTCCCACAGACATTAAAAATATGAAGCCTAACGCTGATATAAATCCGACTGCTGAAACGTACATTTTTTTATATTGTTGTTTACAAAATTTCATAGAAATCCAAAACATAAATAATAAAATGCCAAATAAAGCTATATAAGCGCCTCTGCATCCTGTTTGCAACAGAACATAAAGAGAAACAACTGATAAAACTCCCAAACTTATTGCAAATTTATTTAGATTTTTGTAAAAAAAGTAAGCAGTAGTACCAAATAACGCAGGAAGTGCAGCTATTAAATATCCGCCGTAAAGATTTGGGTTATAAGGTTTTAATGTTCCGTAAATTCTGCTTATAACATCTTCAGGATTTATTTTTGAAATATCCTGCCAAGTCGAAATTGCATCGGGCTTAATTATGGTTTGAATAAAACCTTGTGCTATTTCATAAGAAACGCAAACGGCTATTGTAAACACCAAAAGCCAAATTTTATCTTTATGATTTTTTAAATATTGAACAACGGAAAGATAAAAGCCTAAATAAATCAAAAGTTTAGAAAAACCTTTAAAACTCAACATAAATAAGGACGAACCGCATAAACTAATTATGGCAAGCATAAAATATATAAGTAAAAATAATTCAAACTTATTGCATTCTAATTTTTCACCTTTTTTTAAAAGTAAATTTATGAAAGTCAAACAAGAAGCTAATATAGCAAACATTCCTATTGTATCTGATTGAGCAAAAACAGATAAAACAAAGACTGCTAATATTGAAATTAATATTAAGCAATCAATGTTTTGAATTATCAAACTGTTTTTGTACAAAAAATCAAATTTATTTTGTGTGAATGCAAAAATCTTATTGAACATTATTAACCCATATTTTGTTCTTGTTTATTTACATCAGGTTTTGGTTGATTTGGTTGTGATTGAGCGTAACCATTTTGATTTTGCTGAGCTTGAGGCTGCAAAATTCTAACATCTGAAACAACACCATTTAATTTATAACTTGGGCCTTCAAGTGTTACAGGCAAACCGATTTTAATTTTATTTCCGCCAACAACAGCACCATCTTTTGTAATTTTAGCATTTTCATCTATTAAAGTTACAATCATATCATATAAAAATGCCTGAGAAGAATCTTCTACTAAAACAAAATTATCTTTACCTCCTCTTGGATTTGGAAGAACCGCTTTTTTAGTATCTATAGCAGCATCAAGAACTTTCAAATCTGTATAAGGTACATTTCTTATTGTAATGAAAGTTGTATCTCCGGGTGCTATTGGTGAAACATTGCCCGTAAGTGTAACACTTCTCAAAAATACTTGAAAACCTATCGTAGTTTGAGCTTCTATTTGATTGCTTGCTGTACCTCTAAAATGAGCAACAGTCAAAACTCCAACAATAATAGCAACTAAAACACCGCCGATGATAATCCAATCAACAGGTTTTATTTTTAATAATAAATTTTTTAAGTTTTCAACATCAAATTTCATTTTTAATCTCCTTTTATATCTGTTTTTTCTAATGTTTCTATAATTTCATTAACTGATGTAGTAGCACATCCAAATTGTTTAACAACAATACTTGCAGCCAAATTACCCATAACAGCCGCGTATAAAGGTTCAGCACCTGCAGCTAAACCCATTGTATAAATTGCGGTAACAGTATCACCTGCACCTGTAACATCAAATACTTTTGATTTATTAAATACCGGTATAACATCTGAATTACCATTAGAATTTACACAAACCATTCCGTCAGAACCGCAAGTTATTAAAACAGATTTTGCATTTGTCTTTTCTATAATTTTTTGTCCCGCTTCAATAATTTTGTAAGAATCAGATAATTCCAGTCCTGTATATTTTTGAGTGTCCGGTAAATTTGGGGTCATTGATGTAACATTTTTATATTTATCTAAATCTTTTTGTGCATCAACAACAACTACCTTATTGTATTTATTTGCAAGCTCTATGGTTTTATCAATAATTTTTTGAGTTAAAACTCCAATATGATAATCAGATAAAATAACAGCATCACATTTTGGTAAAAATTGTTCTATCTTTTCAATTAATAAATTTTCTGTATCACTGTTAATACTTGATTTAGTCTGTCTGTCTATCCTTACGATTTGCTGCGTGACAGATTGAGAGCAAGCTCCGGAAATTCTTGTTTTTGTAACTGTTTTTCTGCCTTTTTCCTCTATAAGTCCTTCGCAATCAATATTTGCATCTTTAAATGCCTGCTTCAACTGTCCTGCCTGATAATCATCTCCTACAACACCTATTACAGAAACTTTACCATCATTTACCGTTGATGCATTATGGGCAGCATTTGCAGCTGCACCAAGCAAAATATTTGTTTTTGTATGCTGTAAAATTAAAACCGGAGCTTCTCTGGAAATTCTTTCCGTATCTCCGTATATCATTTCATCTATGGCATGGTCACCAATAACCAAAACTTTTACGTCTTTTAGTTTTTTTATATAATTTATAAGTTCTTGCTTATTTATATTCATACTTGACTTTCGATTTTAGACAGATTGTCTATAAAAATTCTACCACAAACATTTCCATATGAATATAGATAAACAAAAAAGGCAAGATGTTTTCACCTACTTGCCTTTTTTATTAAATATTTAGAAATTAAGCTTTAGCGCCTGCTTTTGCAATAATTTCTTCTTCAACATTTCTAGGTACTTGTTCGTAGCATTTAAATTCCATAGAGAATGTACCACGACCTTGAGTGTTAGAACGTAAGTCTGTTGCATAACCGAACATGTTTGCAAGAGGAACAGTTGCTCTTACAATTACGTTACCTGTGTTACCCAAAGGTTCTTGTCCTTCAACTCTACCACGTCTTTTTGCAATATCACCGATGATGTTACCTGTATATTCATCAGGAATTTCAATTTCAACTTTCATCATAGGTTCAAGTACACATGGTTGAGCTTTCTTTGTACCATCTTTGATTGCCATTGATCCTGCTATCTTGAATGCCATTTCTGATGAGTCAACTTCGTGGTATGAACCGTCATAAAGTTCAACTTTAACGTGAATCATTGGGAATCCCGCTAAGATACCGCCTTCAAGCGCTTCTTCCATACCTTTTCTTGCAGGTTCGATGTATTCTTTCGGAATAGCACCACCGACAATTTTGTTTTCAAATACAAATCCTGCATTTTCTTCTGCCGGTGAAATTCTAATTTTAACGTGTCCGTATTGACCTTTACCACCTGATTGTCTTTGGAATTTAGCTTCTTGATCAGCATTTCCTCTGATTGTTTCACGGTAAGCAACTTGTGGTTTACCTACGTTAGC
>CAYLHN010000046.1:0-13410 GCA_964383455.1 uncultured Muribaculaceae bacterium
CTTTTTACTTATTACTACTCTATCATTATTTAGGTTTTTTCGTACTTTGTCAATCTTTGTTTATTATTTATTTTACATTTATTTATATTCTTAGTGCCATAGTATCTTAGTGCCTTACTGTCTCAGTTGTTCAATGTTCACACTCTTACCGCATTAATTAAATAAATTCCATTACATTTGAAGTCGGAGCGAAACCTTTTTCAACAATACCTTGAGAACGTTTTTTGCGGTAAAGCATGTCAACAAAAGCTTCAAGTCGTGTTATAAAACCTGCTTCGCCTGTGTGTTCATCAATAGTAAGATTTAGTAAAGGCTTATTAAATTGTTTTGCTTTTCTTGTAATTCTCTCAATCATCAAAGAGTCAGGCCCGCAGCCAAATGCGGTTATTGAAATCAATCCGTCAATTTTATTTTCTTTAAGGTAATGACCGGCACATCCAACCATTTCAGCCTCATTTGCCCAGTAAATCTTTTGTCCTAAAAGAGCAACGCCCTCTTCTTCTTGTTCATCAGTTAATTGATATGCAGTATAAACCTTAACACCCATTTTGTTAAGTTTATCAATAACTTTCATAGATGCACGTTCATCATAAATATTATATGCATGGGAAACAAGTCCTATTGAAATCGGATATTCTTGTTCATCTTTTTCTATCAATAGTTTGCCGTTTGTCGCATAGTTCAAGGCTTTTTCATATTTCATGCCGGACTTCAACATAACCTGAAAGTTATTATACATTTTCCAGCCTGCCTTGGATGCTTTTTTTATTTGATCCATGTCAAAAAATCCAAAAGGCTTAACACATTCCAAAAGAAAATCATATAACCCGTGTTTTGGAGCAGATTTATCCAAAGTCGGATCAATTATTGTAAAATCTTTTTTTATCACATTCTTTATTAAATCAGGTAAACCTCTGATTTTTGAGCAGTTGTATATTTTTGGTGCTATAGACTGTATTGAAGGTACAAAAATCTTATTAACACCTTTTTCCAAAAGATTTAAAACCTGCCCTACAAATATTTTTACAGGAAGACAAGTTTCGGTTACAACAAGCGCAGAACCGCTTGATAAAGTTTTTTTCGTTGTTTTATCAGATAAAATCATTTCGATACCCATAGCCTTAAAAAAGCCATACATAAAAGGATATATACTATAAAATGATAAACCTCTCGGAATTCCTATCTTCATTTTTTGTCCCTATATTAAAGTACTCAATAATATAATAAAATAAACAAAAAAAATTTGCTATATTTTTATGTAACGATATTTATAATACTTTTCTTTTTTAAAGTTTATGGTAAAATATTCATAAAAGAATAGAATTTGTACATGAAAGGTTTATAAATGAAAGAACTCGTAAAAATTGATCAAAATGTTACAATTGTGCCAAGAGAATTCAATTTTACAAACAAAGGCTTGGTTACTGAAGTTTCAGAAAAAGGGTTCAGAATGAAAATGAAATTCCCGACTACAGGAATTAATGAAAATCACATGTGCGATTTTTACTCACAAACTCCAAACGGAACATTATATTTCACCTCTCATCCTATATCAATTGAAAATAATGAAATATTTGTTGCAAATCCAATTAAACATAGATTTTTACAAAGACGTCAATTTACACGTATCAGCTTTTTAACAGAATCTTCAATGAAAGATTCTGACGGACAAGAATATAATATTTCTACAATTGACTTGTCAGCAGGCGGTATGAAATTTCAAGCTGATGTATCTTTAAATTTAGACAAAGAATACGAAATAGCAGTTAAATTGGATGAAGATCAAACGCTTTATGTTTGGCTTCAACCTATAAGAATGGAAAAACTGGACTCAGGCAGATTCATGTTATCAGGACGTTTTGTAAAACAAAACAATGTTGATAAAATGATTTTAATCCAATATTGTATGAACAAAAATGTTGAAGAAAAAAATCAATAATTGATTTTGACGGGTAAAAATGAGTCTTTTGAATTTATTTCGTAAAAAACAAAAAACACTGTGTTTTACAACCCCGAGCCACAAACAAACATTTTTTATAACGTCAAAATTTGAACAATTTTATAAATTTGATATCTCTGAAACTGATACTCATAATCCGCAAAAAGCTCTGTATTTAGCAGAGAGTAAAGCTGCTGAAATTTATAAAACAAAACAAACTGTTTTTTTAACCAACGGTTCTACTTCAGGTATTATTACTGCGGTTTTGGCATGTGTAAACAAAGGAGATAACGTCCTAATATGGGAAAAAGCACATCCTTCTCACAAAAATGCTGTTGAACTTGCAGGCGCAAATCCTGTTTTTTATCATTTAGAAAAAGATAATTATTGGGGAATTTATAAAAATTTAAAAAAAGAAAATATAGAAAATTACTTGTCAAAAAGGAACATAAAAGCCGTTATTATTACAACTCCGACATATGAAGGTGTGACTTCAGACATTAAAAATTTAAAGGCAGTTTGCAAAAAATACGGTGCGTTTTTAATTGCTGATGAAGCTCATGGCGCTTTATATCCGTTTTCTGAAGAATTACCTGAAAGTGCCGTTACAATTGCGGATTTTACAATTCAATCACTGCATAAAACTGCGGGAGGATTAAATCCGACGGCATTAATTCATACAAATACAGACATAGATTTGAGAGAATTTTTATCTAAAATAAATACAACATCTCCAAGTTATCCGCTGTTATTATCAATAGAAAAAAATATTAATTACCTAAATTCTCAAAAAGGCAGAAATAAAATTGATGAGCTTATTAAAAATATAAAATGCTTGAAACAAAATTGTAAAAATATCGAATTTTTTGACGGAGATATTACAAAAATTGTTATTAAACATAAAAATTATACGGGTTTTGAACTTTCTGAAATGCTTTTTAAAAACAGTATAGAAGATGAAATTACAAATGAAAAATCTACAATGCTGCTTTGCGGAATCGGAACATCAAATAAGCATTTAAAAAGATTAGAAAAGGTTTTGAAAAAAATATCGTAATGACAATTTCTTCTAAAATAAGCAAATATATAGAATCATCAAAGGTGAACGGTAAATTTTGCAAATGGGATAAATTCATACTGAACATTTTTATAACTCCCATTACTGCAAATATTTCTAACAAGGAATTTTATTATTCGGAAATCCAAAGAGCAGTAAATATTTGGAATAATTGTTTAAAAATAAATGGTATAAATATTTCATTTAATATAATTCCAAGTCCGTCAAATGCTGATATAGTAATTCATTGGACAAAAGTAGGGCGTGTTTTTGAAGGAATGTGCAAATATCCGAGTATAATTAACGGCATTATTAAGAAAGTTTCTATTGATATTGGATTACCAAATGAATATTCGCCCAAAAATACAACTAACGAGAGTATTTTTGCAACAATTTTACACGAATTAGGGCATTCTTTAGGACTAGGACACGGTGTCGAAATTGATGATGCTATGTTTGTTCCTCATCAAAAAAATATTGATATTCCAAGTGAAAATGACTTATATGTATTAAAACAAATTTACCTGCATTGAAATTTTTGTTTATGACACTTACAACTTGGATATGGACAAGTTCCGTCAGCTTTTAGACACAATATTTCTGTAGTAACAAATTCTACATCAAAATTATAAAGTTCTCCCAAATCTTTTACTCTGTTGAAATATACCATTTCTTTGGTTGGATTTTCTAAAATTAACACTACTTTGCCTTTTCTGCCTGTCATTTTTTGATAATGTAAAGCTTGCCCGATACTTTCTGCCCACTTGTTTGCAAAATCAAATTCTACTGCATTTGTTGAGGTCAAACAGTCAACACGAGTAAAATCTTTATTTTCATATTCTTCTATACCTTTATGTGCACTACACCAAGCATGCTGATACGAAGCCTCATGGTGATTATGCTTTACTGTCGTATATCCATTCTCAGAAGAAAATACAGGTTTTAATGAGATAATTAATATTAATGTTAAAATTATTATTTTATATGTAATGTTCAAGTTTTCCTCACATTAGGACATAATTATGTCCTATACTTATCAATTTAGCACTAAAATTTATATATGCAAGAATCTGATAAAGCCAATATAACTAAATTATCTAAAACAATCGGAGAAATTATTAAACAACATAGAATTGCCCAAGATAAATCTGTGTATAAAATTTCAGCAGAAACTTGCATGCGAAAATCTACATGGTTAAATGTTGAAAGCGGTGTTGATATGAGATTATCAACCTTATGGAAAGTTGCTGAAGGATTAGATGTTGACATTGCAGATTTAATCAATGAATTAAAACTACAATTAGGTTCAGACTTCACTCTTTCTGATTTCGATTAAATCATATTTTATTTATCGGTAAATTTCAATTAGCCACTTTGCTAAAAAAAAGGCGCGTAAGTGAAATCACTTACGCGCCTTTTTTATGTTTTTTCAGTTATTTTGATGTTGATTCAGTACTGTTTGAACCGGAATTTAACAATAATAATGTATTATATGTGCTGTTCCAGCCATTATTTGATTTAAGCATTTGTTTAGCACGTTTAATTTTTTCTTTTTTTAGTTTTTCTTGTTGTTTTTCGTATTTTTTAGTTAAACGCTTACTTGCATTTCTTTCTTGAATATTCAGGCTGATTAAAGCATAAGCTTTTTTGTATGAATCAGTTGTATAGCCTTTTTTAGTCCAGTCAGGATAGTTATAAGAAACATAATCATATATGTTCATTAATCTTTTTTCACCTGATGGATGAGATGAAATTATATCAACGTAATTTCCGCAAATTTTGTTTAAAACAGAAATCATTGCAAGCGGATTGTATCCTGCCTTAACCATTAAATCAACACCTGATAAATCAGCTTCAAATTCATCTTTTCTGCTCAATTTTGTACTTGATAGTTCTTGTACAGCTACAGCGCCGACAGAAGCTTTTTCTGAAGAACTGCCTGTAATATTTGCAATTAATGAATTTAAAATAGTTTGTTTCGCATTGTGACCGTTAATAATATGTCCCATTTCGTGAGCAATTACAGATGCGATTTCTTCGTCAGTTGTTGCATAGTTTAGCATACCTTTATAAACATATATTTCTTTATTAATATTTGCATAAGCATTTGCTTCTTCTTCAGCTGAAACTTTTATAGAAATCCCGTCTGGGAGATTGTTTGATTTAATAAGTTTATAAGCGATATTATTTAATTTTTTTTGGGCTGCTGTAGAATCCCAATTAGTTGTAGTTGTTGCTGCATTTACCTGCAAGCAGACGAATAACGCAAAAATTGTAATTAAAATCTTTTTCATGTCATAAATCCTTTCTTATAAAAATATTGGCAGATAATCTGCCAATATTTTACGATATTTCATTTTATTCTTCTACATCTTCTGAAGCTTCTTCAACTTCTTCTTGAACAACATCTTCTTCGTCCAAAGCTTGTTGATTCATTTCTTCTTCAATTTCTTCATTTATTTCTGCTTCATCATAATTTGGTTCTTCTTCTTGAGCATCATCTTGGTATTCATAATTTCTTTGGGCTTCTTGTTCAGCTCTTTCCATTTGAGAAACAGATTTAATATCAATTTTCCAGCCTGTCAATTTGTGTGCCAATCTTACATTTTGACCTTCGCGGCCGATTGCAAGTGATAATTGGTCATCCGGAACAACAACCATAGCTTCTTTTGCATTTTCATCATTTGCAAGAATATCAACTGAAACAACCCTTGCAGGAGCAAGTGCATTAACAATGTATTCTACAGGATCTTCCGAATATCTTACGATATCAATTTTTTCATTTTTTAATTCATTAACAATAGTTTGAATTCTTGAACCTCTAGGGCCGATACAAGCACCAACAGAATCAACTTCAGGATCATTTGACCATACTGCAATCTTTGTTCTGAAACCTGCTTCACGGGAAATTGACTTAATTTCAACGATATTATCTTCAATTTCAGGAACTTCAAGTTCAAATAATTCTCTTACGATTTCAGCGTGAGCGTGAGAAACAATAACTTGAGGTAATCTTGTTGTTTCTTTTACGTTAACTACAAAACTCTGATTCTGTTACCCGGTTTGTAGTATTCTCCGGGTATTTGTTCTTTAGATGGCATAATTGCGTCAGTTTTTCCGATATTAACAATAACATTTCTGCCTTCAACTCTTTGAATTATACCTGTAATAAGAGTACCTTTTTTATCCATAAATTCATTTAATACAAGATTTCTTTCAGCCTCTCTTATTCTTTGAGTTATAACTTGTTTTGCTGCTTGAGCTGCAATACGTCCGAATTGTTCAGGAGTAACTTCGATTTTAACTTCATCATCGATTTCAACATCTTCATCGATTTCCATTGCTTCCGCTAAAGAGATTTGTTCATCTTCCATGCCATCTTCAACGTTTTTAACAACAACTTTTGTACAGAAAACACCTATTTCACCTGATTGTTCGTCCAAAATTGCCTCAATGTTTGCAGCCTCTTTACATCTCATAGATTTTTTGTATGCTGCTACCATTGCATCACATAACGATGCAATTAAGACATCTTTTGGAATTCCTCTTTCTTTTTCAAGTTCTTCGCATGCTTCAAACAATGCTGTTCCGATTTTAATCATTTTATCTTCCTTTCATTTTTATCGTGAAGTGTGAACTGTGATGAGTGAACTGCCTGTTCACGGTTCACTATTCACTGTTCACTCATAATATAATCTTGTATTTTTAATTTTATCCATAGGAATAACCATTTCTTTTTCATCTTCAAGTCTTATTACGGTTATACCTTCATTTTCGTCATATTCAACCAATTTCGCTTTGAATATTTGTTCAGAACCGTCAGTTGGAGGCTCTTTTAATTTTATGCTTACATTTCTTCCTCTAAAGATAATATATTCCTTTTCGGATTTAAATTTTCTTTCTAAGCCCGGAGAAGAAACTTCAAGATAGTATTTGCATGGGATAAGTTCATCCAAAAAGTCTTCCATGCTTCTTGTAACATTTTCACAATCGTCCAAAGTTACAGGATGGTCGTATGAAAATAAATAAACTCTCAAATACCATCGATGATTTTCTTTTACAAATTCTATTTCAACAGGAATGAGGTTAAATCTCATTGCCGTATTTTCTATTAATGGAGTTATTTTTTCCAGAATTTCGTGTCTGTTAATTTCTTCTTTCATGTCCTTCTGCCTTATGATAAAAAGAGAACGGGTGCACCCGTTCTCTTTTTTAAAGAAACCTTGAGTACATTTTAACTTAAAATATCTTTTTTGTAAAGTAAATTGTTAAGATATGTGCAATTGACAGTTTTTTACAAACATATTAATATTTTAATGAGGAATAAAAATGGCAGAACAAGATTACAAATTTTATTTAAATGCGGGAATAGATAAAACTAATCAGGGCAAATTTGAAGAGGCTTTAGAATTATTGGAAAAAGCTTTAGGACTAAAAAATGATAACGCGTTAATACATTTTTCAAAAGCTATAGCATACCATAATTTACATCAACTGAGAGCGGCTTATGAAAATTATTCTCACGCAATAGATTTGGATGAAAAAATGATTGACGCATACTTCAACAGAGCTCAAACAATACTGGCGTTTGATAACCCGTCAGAAGACGAATTGAGAGAAGCACTTTCGGATTTACTAAAAGCTGCTGAACTTGATGATAAATTTATAGACGCATATTATTATGCTGCAACAATTAAGAAAAAACTTGAAGATTACGAAGGCGCAATTGAATTATTGGATAAAGTTCTTGAAATTGAACCGCAAGCGCCATATTCAAGAGCTTTAAAAAAACTAATCCTACAAAAATATTTGGGTAAATAGAAGTTATTTAAAATTTAGTAAAACATCAATATCAACATTCAAGAATTCCGATAATTCTAAAACCTTCGCTAGCGACATATTTGCTTTACCACGTTCAATATTGGCAATATAATTTTGCGAAACATTCATTTTTTCTGCAAATTTTTCTTGCGTTAAATCTAGTTTAATACGTTCAATTTTTACATTTTTGCCAAATCGTTTTAATAAATCTTCTTTGTTCATAATTTATAAGTATATAAATATTGACTTATATATTAAATAATGTTATAAATTTTATAATATAACTTATAAATTATAAATTAGAAAGTCGTACTAAAAATTTAAGTAAAAGGAGAAAAAATGACAAAAAATACTTTTCGACAATTCAATTATTTAGCTATTCAACGAAAACTGTTCACAGTTTGCAGCGTACATTTAAATGTACGAAAATTCCTTAGTAACTTAGTGCCTCAGTGCCTTAGAACATTTTGTAATGGATTGCTTCGTTTCACTCGCAATGACGGTCAGTTCACAGTTCACAGTTCACAGTCCACTCAAACAGCTTGTAGCGTGCATTTTAATGCACGGAAATTCCTTAGTAACTTAGTGCCTCAGTGCCTTAGAGCCTTCACTTTAGCCGAAACCCTTATTGTAATCGGCATAATCGGTGTTGTTGCAGCGTTAACACTACCAAACCTTAACCACGCAACAGGCGACAAAGAAAAAGTAACAAGAGTTAAAAAAATATATTCAGCACTTACAGATGCCATAGACAGGGCTCAAGCTATATATGGTCCTTGTGATGAGTGGATAAAAGAGTTTGATGGTGACTACAATAATGCAGATACCATTTTTGCAAAAAGAATAACTGAATTTCTTAAGGTATCTAAAGATTGTGCTTTTGAAGATGGTTGTTTTTCAAAAAATGATTTATTATATTCAGATGGACATAGTTATGAAGAACCTTGTACTACACACTATACTGTTTTGTTAACTGATGGTACTGCGTTGTCTCTTGGTTTCACAAATTTTTATATAGGTGGTGAAAGTGGTTACCCTAATTATAGAATTAAAGTCGATATTGATGGACCTAATAAAGGTAAAACTCAATTAGGAAATGACATATTTGAGTTTTCATTATATACAAATACTTACAATGCAAGTATTACAGGTGTTAGTGTTAATCAGTTAATTCCTGATTTTTTTAAAAAAACTTGGACAGGTGGTTTTGGTTCAATAATAAATTATACAACTGCTTGGGTTATACAAAATGACAATCTTGATTACTTAAAATGTCCTGATGAACTAAATTGGGAAACGCAGACAAGCTGTAAATAGTTTTTACAAACAAAAAAAATGCGGTAACTTAAAAAAGTTACCGCATTTTTAATTTAAATATTTTAAATTAGAATTGCAATCCTGCTTCTCTTGCAGCTTCTGCAAGCGCTTGAATTCTGCCGTGGTACAAGAATCCGCCTCTGTCAAACACTACACATTCAACACCGGCTTTTAATGCTTTTTTAGCTATAGCTGCACCTACAACTTTTGCAGCTTCAATGTTACCACCGTGTTTTAATTGCTCTTTCAAATCTTTGTCTAAAGATGACGCAGAACAAACTGTTGTATGTTTTTCATCATCAATAACCTGAGCATAAATGTGTTTTGTACTTCTATAAACAGCCAATCTCGGATATTCAGTTGTTCCTGAAAGTTTAACTCTCAAAGATTGATGTCTTTTTTGTACTTTTGGTTTTCTTGTTTCTTGTTTAATCATTTCTTCTTTCTCCTTTGCCCAAACCTTCTTGACGATTCAAGGGTTTATGCGGGCTACTTATGTGTTTTGTGTTAACTTATTTGCTTAGACCGTGTGGATTGCTGTCTTGAATTTGCTCACTCCCGGGCAAGCACTCATTTCGCTATCGCTGTCATTCGTTTTGCCCTCACATTTTCGAGTTTCGCTTTGCTTCACTCTACGCAAATTCGCTCACATCGGCTTAAGCATTATTCCGCCTGTGGCATCCAAGCTCACTTACGTTCACTAGTCTTTCCTACGGCGGTGATATTATGTTCCGCAATTCCTCCGCCGACTCAACGTCGCCGTGTGGATTGCTTCACATCGGCTTAAGCATTATTTCTTACCTGCTTTACCTGCTTTACGTCTAATGTATTCGCCTTCGTACTTAATACCTTTACCTTTGTAAACTTCAGGTCCGCGTTTGCTTCTTATTAATGCTGCAACATCACCAACCATTTGTTTATTAGTACCGGATACTGTAATTTTTGTATTTGCTTCAACTGCAATTGTTATACCTGCAGGCGGTTCAATAATTACAGGGTGAGAATAACCTAAAGCCATGTTTAAATTTTTACCTTCCATAGCTGCACGGTAACCAACACCGTTGATTTCCAATTTCTTTTCAAAACCGTCTTTTACACCTTTAACTGCGTTTGCAACTAATGTTCTCATTAAGCCGTGTAAAGCATTTGTTTTTCTTTCATCATTGTTTGGTATAACCAATACTTTGTTATCTTCTATTTTTACTGTTAATTCAGGACGAACTTCTACTGTTTCAGTACCTTTTGGGCCTTTTGCAGTAACTGTTTGACCTTCAATTTTTACATCCACGCCTTGCGGGATTTCAATAGGTAATTTACCAATTCTTGACATTTTTATTTTCTCCTTATGGTATAAATAATAACTTGCAGAGCTTTTCTACCAATTACGCTCTACCATACATAACATAATATTTCACCGCCAAGGTTTTCTTTGCGAGCTTTTCTGTCTGACATCAAACCTTTGCTTGTTGAAATAACTGCAACACCCATACCGCCTAAAACTTTTGGTAAATTTTTAGATTTACTGTATGTTTTTAAGCCCGGTGTTGAAACTCTTTGTAAGTTTGTAATTACAGGTTTGTGCTTTTCGTCATATTTTAAAGTTACAACGATTTTTTTGAATTTTGCAGAATCATCTACTGCATAATCTGTAATAAAACCTTCTGACTTCAATAATTTAGCTAATTCTACTTTTAATTTTGAAGCAGGAATTTCAACAGTTTCGTGTGAAACCATGTTTGCATTTCTGATGCGAGTTAGCATATCTGCTATCGGATCTGTGTTCATTTTATTTTCCTTTTCAACTATGGGACAACGCCCTTCTACTCGTCTCTTGCCGAACTAATTGTTGCTCATTTTAAAGCGTCTTTCGGTAGTTAGACATTTACAAATTAATTATAAAATAAAAAAAAATATATTCAATATGTATGTAAATAAAAATTAATAAAAAAGTAAGGCACAGCAAAGCCATACCTCACTTTTAAAACTTTAACTAAAATTATTACTACCAGCTAGCTTTAGTAACGCCAGGTAATAAACCTTGGTGAGCCATTTTTCTCAAGCAAATTCTGCAAAGACCAAAATCTCTGTGAAATCCGTGAGGACGTCCGCAGATACTGCATCTGTTATGCAATCTTACTTTTGGATATTTACCTACAGCAGCTAGTGCTTCTCTTTTAGCTTCTTTGTTTATCATCGCTTTTTTAGCCATGAATTTCTCCTTTATAACTTATTGATTTTACTCTTTGTTAAACTATTTTAAACCTTTGAATGGCATTCCCAATAATCTTAGTAATTCTCTTGCTTCTTCATCAGTTTTTGCAGTTGTAATAACTGAAACGTTCATACCCTTTACCAAAGCAACTTCTTCATAAGAGATTTCTGGGAACAATGTTTGTTCTTTTAAACCTAATGTGTAGTTACCGCGTCCATCAAAACTTTTTGCGCTAACACCGCGGAAGTCTCTGATTCTTGGCAATACAACACAGATTAATTTTTGTAAGAAGTCGTACATTCTTTCGCCGCGTAATGTAACCATCGCACCAACCGGCATACCTTCTCTTAATTTAAAAGTAGCGATTGACTTTTTAGCTTTAGTTACTACTGCTTTTTGACCTGCAATTTTAGTCAATTGACCTTGAATTACATCAGCGATTTTGGTATTGTGTGATGCTTCACCAACACCCATGTTCAAAACGATTTTATGTAATCTTGGAATAGTCAAATCGTTTTTGTAACCGAATTTTTCAACTAATGCTTTTTTAACTTCTTCTTCGTATTTTTTTCTTAAGCTTTTTGTTACTGTCATTTTTCTTTTCCTTTATCTAAGATGGTTTCGTGCCAAGAACTATCTTGCACTATACATCTAATTGTTCTCCACATTTTTTGCAAACACGAACTTTTTTACCGTCTTTCATTTCGTGTTTTACTTTAGTAACTTTTTCACAAGCAGGGCAAACAATCATAACGTTTGAACTGTCTAAAGGAGCTTCTAATTTAACTAAGCCGCCTTGAGTACCTGCCATAGGGTTAGCTTTTTGAGCTTTTGTTACCATATTTACGCCTTCAACAACTACTTTTGATTTTGAAGGTAATGATTTCTTTACGTTTCCTGTTTTACCTTTGTCTTTACCTGCGATAACCATTACTCTATCGCCTGTTTTTACTTGCAAAGATTTTTTCTTATTATCTGCCATTTATTTCTCCTTTGGCTTTTTCTCTTTGTACTTTTATTTTACAACGTAAATATTAATTGTAAAATACTAAATTACTTCCGGAGCCAAAGAAACAATTTTCATAAAGTTTTTGTCTCTTAACTCTCTTGCTACAGGTCCAAATACACGAGTTCCGCGTGGGTTGCCATCTTTGTTGATAATAACTGCCGCATTTTCGTCAAATCTGATTACTGAACCATCTTGACGTTTAATATCAGCTTTTGTTCTTACAACAACAGCTCTTACAACTTCTGATTTTTTAACTGTCATGTTTGGAGTTGCATCTTTTACTGTTGCAATAATAACATCACCAACACCGGCAAATTTTTTGTTTGAGCTGCCCATCACACGGATAGTCAACAATTCTTTTGCACCTGTATTATCTGCTACTACTAATCTTGATTCTTGTTGTATCATTTTTAATCACCTTTATCTTCTTAGAGATTACTATTTTCTCTTTTCTACGATATTTAAAACACTCCAGCGTTTTCCGCTTGATAGAGGTTTTGATTCAATAATTCTGATTACATCGCCTTCTTCACATTCGTTTTTAGGATCGTGAGCTTTGTAATGTTTTGTTGTTTCCATAATTTTTTTGTATTTTGGATGTGGTTCGTAGTCAGCAACTTTTACAACAACAGTTTTGTCCATTTTACTGCTTACTACAACACCTTGTTTTTCTTTCTTAGGCATTTTGTTCCTCTTTTTCTTTTATTACTGTTTTAATTTGTGAAATGTAGTGTTTTGTCTTCGCAATCAAAGCTGTATTTTCCAATTTATTTGTTGCTTTTTGAACTCTTAAATCCAACAACTGTTTTTTGAAGTCAACAACTGCATTTTTTAATTCTTCAACTGTTTTTTCACGCATTTCTTGTAATTTCATGAGTCTTTTCCTTTATTACTGAATAGGATTCTTTTCTACTACTTTTACCTTGATAGGTAATTTTTGAGCTGCAAGTTCCAAAGCGTGAACTGCAATATTTCTGTCAAAATATTCCAATTCGAATAAAATTCTGTTTGGTTTTACAACTGCTACCCAATATTCCAAGTTACCTTTACCTGAA
>CAYLHN010000047.1:0-13277 GCA_964383455.1 uncultured Muribaculaceae bacterium
ACGGTCTATTCACAACTCACCACTCACGACTCACTCAAACAGCTTTTACCCTTGCGGAGACTCTCATTGTAATCGGCATAATCGGTGTTGTTGCAGCGTTGACATTACCGAACTTAAACCACGCAACAGGCGACAAAGAAAAAGTAACTAAAGTAAAAAAAATATATTCTGCATTAACCGATGCAGTGGATAGAGCACAAGTAATATATGGTAGTACGGATACTTGGTGTAAAGATATTATTAATGACGCAGGCTCTTGTACTAAACGTTTTGCAAAAAGGGTTACCGAATTTATGAAAGTATCAAAAGATTGCGGATTCAATGCAGGATGTTTTTCTACTGCTCAATATTTGAATTCATCAGGTAGTAAAATTGCAGAAAATCTTTTGGATTTTATGCAAAAAGACGGTGGAACTCAATATATGGTAATGCTATCCGATAATGTATCTTTAGGTTTTCACTCAGTTTACGGTACGGACTATTGTTATAATATAAAAGTAGATATAGACGGTCCAAATAAAGGAAAGAATCAAGAAGGTAATGATATTTTTGGTTTTTCTATTAATCGTACTGAAAGTAACTATAAAAATACACTTGTACCGGATAGTTTTCCGCAACGTTGGAGTGGTGATTTAGTTGGTAAATTTGAGTATGTAACAGCTTGGGTAATAGAAAACGGAAATCTAGATTATTTGAAATGTCCTGATGAACTAAATTGGGAGACACAGACAAGTTGCAAATAGTGTTGTGCACTTGTTGTATGTTTATGTTTAAGTTTAAAAACAGTCTTTTGTAAAAACAATAACGCCGTCTGTATAGCATACGGCGTTTTTATATTAGCGCAAAAAAAAAGCAGCTATTTGTTTTGCTGCTTATATACTTCATAATCTTGGGAGGAGATTTGGGGATAGTTGTACATGCATGATAGCCCAACAATTTTTTTTTTGTTAGTTCCATGCTCAAAACTGTAACAAAAATTTACAATTCGTTCTGATTTGAAATAAAAAATCAATATATATCTGCATTATAACCGTTGTCAAGTTTTGAATTAAAATAATAAAATTTTTGTGTTTTTGTTATAATTTATTTGTAATAATTGAAAAGGAGATATTATGCCATCACAAGTTAAAGCAAGTCACATTTTAGTAAATACAGAAGAAGAAGCTAAAAATGTATATGAAGAAATTAAAAACGGTAAGGATTTTGCACAAGCTGCAATGGAATATTCTTCTTGCCCGTCAGGTATGAGAGGCGGTGACTTAGGATTTTTTCCAAAAGGTGTTATGGTAAAACCTTTTGAAGATGCTGCATTTTCTTTGCCTGTAGGCGAATTATCACAACCTGTTCAAACTCAATTTGGCTGGCATTTAATTCTTGTTACTGATGTTGAAGAATAATTTATGAATGAATACATAAAACGCGCTCGTTTGTTCCTTGCGCAGGAACAAATTGATTATCTGCTTGTAAATTCCACTAATGAATTTTTGGTGGAATATAATGATTTGCAAAGAAATTCAAGATACTCTTTAACCGTTTTTTCACGTTCAACAGGAGATGCGCTTGTATCAAAGGATAAAGATTATCTTTTTGTTGACGGAAGATATCATATACAGGCTGATTTGGAAGTTAATCATGAAGATATAACAGTGGTTAAGCTTAAACAAAATCCTTTTATCGAGGAGCTTGTTGCAAGAATTCCTGATAATACAGTTTTGGGAATTTGTTCAAAAAAAGTCTCTCAATATCGATATTCAGGTTTACAAGAAAAATTAAAAAATAAAAACGTAAAAATAAAAACATTTGATTTTGATATTATTGAAAATAAGATAAATGCAAACTCTCAGAATTTGACAGAAATTCCGCTAAATTTGTCAGGCTTGTCGTCTGATGAAAAAATTGAAAAGTTATCATCAAAATTGAAAGATAATGAAGCACTATTGGTTACAAATCTTGAAGAATTGTCTTATATTTACAATTTAAGAAATTTTAACAAAGAAAATTCTTCTTCTATTGAAGGAAAAGCTGTTATAACAAAAAATAAAGCGGTTTTATTCAAAGATGAAAATTTATCACAATTTGAAAATTATATAAAAAGTTTATCAGATATAGAAACGATTTACGCAGATAATACTTCAACAAATGTATATGATTATGCTTTACTTGCAAATAAAGCAAAAAAGAGTGAGATAAAAGTCGAAAAATACATAAAAACAGATGCCGAGCTAGAACATTACAAAGATGCTTTCAAAAGAACAGATTTGGCTCTGACAGATACAAGAGAATTTATCCTCAATAACGACAATATTTCTGAGGCTGATATTAAAAAAGTTTTGGAAGATAATTTTAAAAAATACGGTGCAGTGAGTCAATCATTTACATCAATTGTCGCAAAAGATGCCAATTCCGCACTTGCGCACTATTCAAAATCATCAAAAGATGAAATTCTAAAAGAAGGTTCATTGATTTTAATTGATTGCGGAGGATTTTTTGAAGGCGGTTTAGCAACTGACA
This sequence comes from uncultured Muribaculaceae bacterium, assembly GCA_964383455.1. Lineage (GTDB taxonomy): Bacteria > Cyanobacteriota > Vampirovibrionia > Gastranaerophilales > Gastranaerophilaceae > UBA6984. The sequence continues at coordinate 2,512 of CAYLHN010000047.1, forward strand.
TAACAAGAGTTTTTGTAAAAGGTAAGCCTTCAGAATTGCACAAAAAAGTTTATACAACTGTTTTAAAAGCATTTTTACGGGCATTTAATATAAAAGAATTTGATTGTGGTTTTGACATAGATTATCTTGCAAGATATTTTCTTAAAAATAATTCTCCCGAAGGTTTTGTATTTAATCATGGTCTTGGTCACGGTGTAGGTATAAATGTTCATGAAGGCCCGCCATCATTAAATCCAATGAGTCCATACGCATTTTTTGAACTGGATGATAACATGTGTTTTACTATCGAACCGGGACTTTACAGAGAAGGTTTCTTTGGTGTAAGATTAGAAAACTCTTGCTACTTTAAGAACGGAAAAATTCATTCTTTTTCAAACATGTGCTACGAAGAAAATTTGATTGAATACTCAATGCTAACAGAAGAAGAAAAGAAATGGCTAAAAGAATTTGAGGTTAAATAATGACAACAGATATTATATCAAGCGTTAATAATGAACTTATAAAAGAAACTGCCAAGTTACAACAAAAAAAATACAGAGATACTACAGGTAGATTTCTTCTTGAAGGTTTGAAAGCTATTGAAGAAGCTTTTGAATCTGAAATTGAAATTGAAAAAATATTTGTTACGAAAGAAAAAGCTTCTCACTACGCTTTTTTGGATGAAAATATTGTTTATGTAACCGAACAGGTATTAAAAAAAATAAGCACAACCGATTCTGTGCCTGATGCAGTTGCAGTCGGGTTACAAAAAAAATACGATATAAATGTGCTAAAAACTTCAAAAAGGGTTGCACTTTTTGAAGATATAAAAGATTTGGGTAATTTAGGCACAATTTTGCGTACAGCAACAGCTTTTTCTCTTGATGCGATTGTATTATACGGAAATACCGTTGATTTGTATAATCCAAAATGTGTCAGAGCATCTGTCGGAAATCTTTGGAAAATTCCTGTTTTTCAAATAAAAGAGTTTGCTCTATTACAAGAATACTTTGATGATTACAACAGAATTGCAACACTTCCAAAGTCAAATGATTCAATATACTTAAAAGATTTCAAACCTCAGGAAAAAACTCTTGTTATGTTTGGAACAGAATCAAGCGGACTTAGTCAAGAATTAATAGATTATTCTACAGATAAAATTACAATAGAGATGAATGATAATGTCGAATCTCTTAATTTGAGTATGTCTGCAGGTATTATTTTTTATAAATTATTTTTGTTATAAAATTATTTTATGAACACAGCCGAAGTAAAAAAGATTTGGGATGAAATAAAGCAGGAACTAAAAAATGTTGTTCCTGAATCAACATATGGGCCATGGATATCACCGTTGGAAGCAGTATCTTTTGACGGAAACCAGTTTACGCTTATTTCAGGGGAATCTTTCGGTGTTGAATATATTAAAAGAACTCAGTATAAAAATATTTTAGACTCTTTTAGAAAATATTTTAACAGAGAAATTATAGTAAACATTGAGTTTAATAAAGAATTTGCAGAAAAAATAAAAAAAGAAAAACAAAAAATTCAAAAAAAACTGCAAAAAGAACAGCATATGGAAGAAGAACACAAAAAATCCATTGAAAATCTGTCCTATGTTCAGTCAATGAATATAAATCTCAGATATAGATTTGATAACTTTGTTGCTGATAAAAATAATAGAATAGCAAAAGCCTCAGCACAAAAAGTAGCCGAAAATCCAACAGCTATGTATAATCCTTTATATATACAAGGTGCGTCAGGACTCGGCAAAACTCACCTTATGCAGGCTATTGGGCATTATGTTACAATGAAAGGCAATTTAAAAGTTCAATGTATAAAAACTGAAGATTTTATAAATGATTACGTTAATTCAACACGCTTTGAACCAAATAAAAATACAACATATGCGATGAACAAGTTTAGAAATAAATACAGAAATGTAGATATTCTGCTTATAGATGATATACAATTTATTGAAAACAAGAAAAAATGTATTGATGAATTGTTTAATACTTTTGATTCTCTGTATAATGCAAATAAACAAATAGTATTGACCTCTGACAAGCTCCCTAAAGATTTGCCTGAAATTCCAAAACGATTGAGGACACGCTTTGAGCAAGGACTGGTTGTTGAAATTCAACCGCCTGAGTTTGAAACCAGAGTAAAAATTCTTGAAAATCTAGCAAATGAAAAAGGAATTGAAAATATTCCGCGTGAAGTCTTCGAATATATAGCAAAATACTATAAAGATAACGTTAGAGAGCTAGAGGGCGCCTTTACAAAGGTAAATGCGTTTTCGGATATAGAAGAAATTCCAATAACTCTTGACTATGCAAAAAAAGTTTTAAAATGTGAAGAAAATGCTGAAAAACCAAATATTGACAAAATTACTGAAGTAGTTGCAAATTACTTTAATCTAACTGTTGATGAAATAAAAAGTACATCAAGAGTTCAAAATATTTCAAATGCGCGTTCAATTGTATGTTATATTGCAAGAGAAAAGTTACAAAACAGTTTTGAAAGTATTGCAAATTCGTTAAATAAGCGCCATCAAACTGTTATGTATGCTTCTGAAAAAATAAAAAAAATAATAAAAACTGATAAAAATTTACAAAATGATATTTCTTCAATTTGTAAAAGTTTAAATTTGTAATTCTAATTTCAAAAATAAGGCGCGGAGCTTCGCTCCGCGCCTTATTTTTTCTACTTAATCAGTTAAATTTTTTATAATTAAACTAAAGAAGAAATTTCCATTGATGACATCATTTTAGAATCTTTTAATGCTGACATCATCATACCGTTTCTGTTAGCAATTTCCATTAAATTGCTGATAACAGCTAACATAGAAATTTTAGATTCTAATCTGTTAATGCAAGAACCGCATCCGATAGCGCTAGCACCTGCAGCGAAAGCGAATTGTGCAGTAATTGTGTTGATGTTAGAAGCTGTCATAATAGGTAATTCAATGTTTTTAGATAATTCTAATGTGTTAGAGATAGTTAATTCTGCTCTGTTTAACCAAGCTCTTGAGCCTTCTAATTCTCTGTTAACTTCAGTAACAAAGCCTTCAGTTTGAATTAAATCAATACCCATTTCTTCTAATTTTCTAGCTAAAGAAATTTGTTCAGAAATTTCTAGTGAACCAGGAATTGTAACTGAGAATAAAATTTCTGATCTTCTTTCTTCAAGTAATGCTATAGTTTCGCTAACAAGGTTAATAATGTCTAAAGATGACATTGAAATACCTTCTTTGTATAAAGCATCGAAGTTGCCTAATTCAATAGCATCTACGCCATATAAATTAACAGCTTCTGCTAATTCCATAGGAACAATTGAAGAAGCCATTAACATAGTATCTGAATTTGATTCAAGAATCATTTTTCTTGCCATTTCGATAATTTCTTTTCTTGCTGCAACATCAACAGCTGTTGCTTTTGCTTCGATAGCTGAAGAAATAATCATTTCAATTCTTTCCATATCAAAGTTATTGATACCTGAAATAACTTTTACTGCTCTTTTTTCGATTAATGCTTGTCTGAACATTTCAATACGTCTCATTTTAATTTTCCTTTCCTTACTCATATCTCTATATAAACCTGACGTTAGGTTTCAAGAGCATTATAAAATAAAGTTTTAACTACTGCAATAATAATCCGAAATTTTGTTACATAGGTAGTAGCCTTTTTTTATGTCGTATCTTATAATATACGCATAAATAGGGGATTTTGGGAAAATGCTAAAAAAAATTATTATTACGATATGTGTAGTTTTTGTTACAAATGTCGCAGTTATTGCTTACGATTCGGAAGAAACAATATATATGAATATATATGAACGTTTAAATCCGGCAATTGTGTCTATAGATGCTGAATTGCCCATTGGGGTGTCAAGCGGAACCGGTTGTATCATTGATAAATCAGGGATTATCTTAACAAGTTCCCATGTTATAGAAAATAGTAAAAATATTGATGTAACGCTATATAACGGTCATGTTTATAAGGGAAAAATTCTAAAAGTAAGCTCAAAAGATATTGCATTAATATCAATAGTGAGTAAAGAAAATTTGCAAGTAATATCATTAGGAGACTCAGGAAATATAAGAGTCGGTCAAAAAGTAATGGCTATTGGAAATCCTTTCGGGTTGAGCGGAACATTAACTCAAGGAATAATTTCACGAATAGATTATGCAAAAAATAAAATTCAAACGGATGCGGCAATAAATCCGGGAAATTCAGGCGGGCCTTTGATAACAACAAATGGTGAAGTTGTCGGAATAAATCAATCGATATATAATCCTGATAACAATATATCTAACATTGGTATTGGATTTGCTATCCCGATAAACAGTGTTAAAGAAATGCTAAAAAAAACGAGCCGTTAAGGCTCGTTTTTAAATATATGACGGTTCTTTTGACTAGCAAACAAATCCGCTGTCAAATGAACCAAATGAACCGCTATCAGCAACAGAGCCTGCAGTTTCACATCCTGCATCAGCAATAGAGCCTGCGGTTTCAGCATCTCCAAATGCAATCATACCTGCAGTTTCGCATCCTGCATCAGCAATAGAGCCTGCGGTTTCAGCAAATTGGCTGTAATCAACTTCAGGAGCAAATGGATTGTTTGATTGAAAACTATCAATATCTGAATTAGATGCAATCAAACCTGCAGTTTCAGCAGAAGCAATCAAACCTGCAGTTTCAGCACCGGAAGCAATTACACCTGCATTTTCAGCACTTTTTGATGCCGTATAAGAATTTGTATTAAATAAATTTGAATTAAAACCTAATGCCATATATCACTCCAAACTAAACTCTCGTTTTTTGTTCTACATACATGTATATAAAAACACAAAACAATTGTAAATTTCAGCATGTAATTAAATTGTTACATAAGTTTACAAAGCGGCGGGTTCAATGTTTAATCAATGATTTGATGTCTTATGTTATTTATTTAAAAAAAAAATTTTATAAAAGTTAATCTATATTGTCTGTCCAGCGTTTCACATCAAAACGTAAGTCTTTTACATTCATTTTAAGTGATTTTAAATATGGTTCAAATTCTTTTAATATTTTTGTTTTTCTAAGTGTAAGCTCTTGTGCTGCTGATGAATTTTTGCAAGCTATTACCATAACGGAATTTGTTGTCATAGAATAAGGCTTTGAATTTTGTGAAAATTTTTCACCTACAACCTTTTTCCAAAATTTAAATAGATTGCTTTTTGTGATGGCCTTTTTGAAATCTTTGTTATCAAGCATTTTTGAAATTGTTTCATCAATACCTTCAAAATTTGTATATAAAACCTTTTTTGTCATTTTATCCTGTTTTTATTTTTGTGATACAATCTAGAAATGGAACAATTGGAATTAAATGATAGCATAAAACAATCAAAAAATATATTAATCATTTCACACGTTAATCCTGACGGTGATACACTTGGTTCAATGTTGGCCTTGCGTGATTATATTTATTTAAATTATAAAAAAAAGCCTGAAATGATGGTGATATCTAAAATACCAAATATGTATGAATTTTTATCAGGATTAAAGGATGTAAAACATCTTAATGAGTTTGATAAATCAATGGTTTATGATTTGGTAATTCTTACTGACATTGCAGCTTTAGATAGAATTTTTGAAGCTCAAATATTTTATGAAAAAGCAAAAATAAAAGCTGTTATTGATCATCATAAAACTAATAATTATCAGGCTGATGTACGATTTGTTAAACCTGATGCGAGTTCTACCGGTGAAGTGCTTTATGAAATTGCTAAAAATTTAAATTGGAAATCAGACGAAAAAATAGCTGAAGCTTTATATACAGCTATATTGACAGATACAGGCGGATTTAGATTTGATAATACAAGCTCAAATACGTTGAAAATTGCTTCCGAACTTGTCGCTATGGGGGCAAAACCTCAATACATTTACAAAAATTGCTATGAATTAAAATCCAAAACTTTTGTAATGTTTCAGGCGCATTGTCTTCACAAAGCCGTATTTGAATCAGATGATAAAATTGCTTATATAGTCGTTTACAAAAAGGATTTTGAAAAATTTTCCACTGAAGATGACTTAACAGAAGGTTTGGTAGAAAAGCTAAGAATGATTGATTCTACAGAAGTTGCATTTTTACTGAAAGAAATAGATAATAAGATGTTTAAAGTGTCAATGCGAAGTAAAAATATTGATGTTGCTGAAGTTTGTGCTGCATTTGACGGCGGAGGACATAAATTTGCTGCAGGTTGTGTTATGAAATGTTCAGCAGATGACAGTGTTAAAAAAATTATCAGCGAAATCAAAAAACAAGGTTTGTGATGAAAAAAGCAGTTATATATTTAAAAAGACTTATAAAATCGGTTTTGGATAACGATTTTTTCGGTATGGCTTCTGAGATGAGTTATATGTGTTGTCTTGGAATTTTTCCATTGATGCTTTTTTTAACAGGTGTTTTTGGCTGGGCGGGAAAACACGAATTCATGCGTCCTGTTTTTATGTTTATGTCTTCTATAATGCCGGAAGATTCATTAGAGCTTGTAGAAACCGTATTAAAGGAAGTTATTTTTTATAATAAAGGCGGATTTTGGGCAATACTTGGTTTTGTAATTACATTGTTCTTAACAACAAACATGATTGCTATTATTTCAAAAGGTTTAAATAGGGCATACAAAATAGAAGAAACACGATCTTTTCTTTATACAAGAACGCTTGCCTTTTTTATGCTTTGGGTAAATACTGCAGTTTTATTTTTAACTATAAATATGGTTATTTTTGGAAAAATATTTTTAGAATTTGCTGTAGTATATTTGAATTTAGGTGAAGATACAGCATCTTTATGGTTGATTCTAAGATGGCCTGTTTCCTTTATGGCTCTTTATATTTTGGCATTCCTTCAGTATTATATCTTACCTGATTTAAAAGGTTCTGAAAAATTGAAATTAAAAAGTACAATTCCGGGAACATTTTTCTTTTGTATAAGCTGGTTGTTAGGTTCTTGGGGTTTTTCAATTTATGTGAATAATTTACATACTTATAACTTTGTTTACGGTACTATTGGTGCTTTTGCAGTTATGATGGTATGGTTGTACTATACTTCACTTTTAATTCTTATTGGCGCTGAAATAAACTCTCAAGTATATAACAGACTTGAAATAACCTCAAGTAAATAAAAACTATTGCGTTTTAATTTATTCTCTGCTATAATGATTGCAAATCCAATATATAGGAGATATTATGAGAAACGTTATTATTTACACTACAAAGAAACATTCTGATATCAAGGATACGCTTGAGCATCTTGACAATATTGACGCATTACAAATCAGAGTTGAGTTGTCTGAAGATTTAAAAGAATATTTGCTTTTAAATCCTTCACTTTTGATTGTTGAAGATGTTCCAAACTTGAAGGATGTTTTAATGACAACAAAATTCCAAGTACCTGTATTATTCGTTGGTGATCCTATTAATGATGTAACAGTAAGAGCATTAAGTTATGATTACATATCTCAACCAATTAACAAGGATTTGCTTGTTGTTAGAATTAATTCATTGCTTAAAATCAAAGAATTACATGATAAAATAGAAGAAGTTTCAACAACTGATGAATTAACAGGTTTGCATAACAGAAAATACTTGCAAGAACGTTTGGATGCAGAAATTTCACGCGCAAGACGTTATAAAACACCTCTATCATGCTTATTATTTGACATTGACTTTTTCAAAGTTGTAAATGATATGTATGGTTATGAATGGGGCGATGTTTTATTGAAAAACTTATCTGAAAAATTAAAATCATTTATCAGAAAAGAAGATGTTTTAACTCGTTATGGTGATGAAGAATTTATCGTAATTCTTCCTAATACATCTGAAGATAATGCTTTTCTATTCGGCGAACGTTTTAGACGTGAAATCGAAAAAATGGAATTTATTCCTGCAGGTGAAGAAGAAAGACATCCGATTACAGTATCAGGCGGAATTTCTACATACCCTTGCTTAAAGAATGTTGATGAAGACGCTAATACTGTTATCAGATATGCTGAGCATGCTTTGTACAACGCAAAAAAACGCGGAAAAAATAAAATTGTTCAGTTCTCTCAAATTAATTTAGAATTTTAAATTTAAAAATAAAGTAATATTAAAAAAGGGATTTACAATATGTAAATCCCTTTTTTTGTGCGGTTATTAAAATTAATTTATAATCCTAATTACAAGAAGTTTTTGTTTTTGATAAATCAGAACAGCGTACATAGTCTGTATTATCGAAATTTAGAACCCAAGATGCACAATCAAATGCGTTGCCTTCCCTACAACTGGAAACAATTGTCTCAGGTATATCATGAAGCGGAGTATATGTAATATCACCATCATCATTTATTTTTACAATAAATATATCTTGTCCTATAGTGTTAAAACCGTTCTTAGGACCGTCTAAGTCCATTATTATGGTATCTTTTCCTTTAAAACCAAGAGAAGTTTTATCATTCAATTGTATTTTATATGTATTTGCGTCTTTGTCATAAGTCGTTTTTGTAGAACCATTTACTGTGAAAAAGTTAGATTTTGAAAAACAATTTTCATTAATTTCAAGTCCGCAAGTTACGTCAACTATTAAAAATTCTGTAAGTCGTTTACCAATTCTTTCGCCTTGTGCAGATTCAGTTGCATCATTGACCGTCCAAGCTGCAAAATCGCTACCGTATTTATCTTTAGCAAAATTAAGAGCATTTTGAAGTGTAGATACATTTTTTTTCAAGCCTGAAACGTATTCTCTATCAGAGGTCGTACTTTTTAAGTTAGGCAGTGTTAATGCTGCAACAATACCAATTGTTGCCATTACCATCAAAATTTCTGCGAGTGTGAATGCTTTTTTCATATTAAAATCCTTTTTTAATTATTTTCTACATTATATATAGTATTTCATATTTATGCAATATTTTTTTTACAAATATTAAAAAGGCGCGGCTTTTAAGCCGCGCCTTTTTAATATCTAATTTTATTTTTCTTCAGCAGCGTAAACGCTAACTTGTTTTCTATCGCGTCTGTGAGGTTCAAATTTAACAACCCCATCGATTAATGCAAACAAAGTATCATCTGAACCGATACCTACATTGTTACCCGGGTGAAATTTAGTTCCTCTTTGACGTACAATGATATTACCAGTTTTTACAGCTTCACCGCCGAATTTTTTAACGCCTAAACGCTGTGCTTCCGAATCACGTCCGTTACGGGTTGAACCCATCCCTTTCTTATGTGCCATTTTTAACCTGCTTTCTAATTAATTTTGTATTACCTTTGATTAATTATGCTTCTGTTGTTTCTGCTTCAGCAGATTTTTTAGAAGCTGTAGTTCTGATTTTGTTAATCATAACTCTTGTATATTCTTGTCTGTGACCGCGTTTTACACGATAACCTTTTTTAGGTCTTTGTTTATATACGATAACTTTTTTAGCTTTATCGTGACCAAGAATAACGCCTTCAGCACTTGCGTTTTTTACATAAGGTTGACCAACTTTTGATTTTTTACCGTTTACAAGCATAACAACTTTGTCAAATACGACTTTGCTGTCTTTTTCTGCATCAAGTAATTCAACGTCTACATAGCGTCCTTCTTCTACTTGATATTGTTTTCCGCCTGTTTCTACTATTGCGTACATTTTGATATCCTTTCTTTTATGGGAATCGTAATCTTAACAGATTTTTTGGAACGATTTACCCCTCTATACTGTTCTTTCTTTATTATTACTGCTAAAATTTTACTGTCAAGCAATATTTTAATAATTTTTTAGTTTTCTTTGTATATCTCTATTTTGAGTTTTTTTAGTAATATCTTCGCGTTTGTCGTACAGTTTTTTACCTTTCGCCAAGCCTATTTCAAGTTTCGCAAAACCTCTTGTCAGAAATAATTCCAGCGGTACAATTGTATAACCTTCTTTTTTTATTTTGCCTTCCATTTTTAAAATTTCTTTTTTGTTTAGTAAAAGTTTTCTTACTCTTTCAGGCTCGTGGTTGTACCTGTTACCTTGTTCATATTTTGATATATTGCAGTTATATAAAAATATCTCGCCTTTTTCGATTTTTGCAAAGCTATCTTTAAGGTTTACAGCGCCTGCTCTTATAGATTTTATTTCAGTACCTGTTAACACAATTCCTGCAATAAATTTATCGAATATATGAAAATCGTGAAATGCTTTTCTATTGGTTGTTATAACTTTTTTATCCATATTATGATTATATCACACGGTATTTTATTGTAAATTTAATATTTAGATTACAAAAAATACTTGTATTTTATTTTTATTTATGCAATAATAAACTTAAATTAAAAAATCTTTTGATGGCAAGATAGCTCAGCTGGTGAGAGCGCTCGGCTCATACCCGGGAGGTCCTCGGTTCGATCCCGAGTCTTGCTATTTTTTTTGCGTACGGACCTGCACGGGTTGTTTTCGCAGGCTCAAACCCTCTCGAAAAACAATACTTAATTGTTTTTCTCGGCAGATAAAGGAAGGGTGCAATTTTTTGCACCGTTGCCAAAGGCAGTAAGATACTAAGGCACTAAGGTACTAAGAATATAAATAAATGTAAAATAAGTAATAAACAAGGATTGACAAAATCTGAAAAAACCTAAATAATGATAGAGTAGTTATAAGTAAAAGGAGGCATAATATGCACAAAAATTTAATTTCGGGGGGGGGTAAAACCCGCTTGTAGCAAGGATTTTAGCCTATCAAACAAATTTGTTAATTATTTAAAGACACTAAGATACTATGGCACTAAGACAATAAGAAATGTCTT
>CAYLHN010000048.1:0-5514 GCA_964383455.1 uncultured Muribaculaceae bacterium
ATCTGCCTTCTAAGCAGAGGGTCGCGCGTTCGAATCGCGCCGGGCGTAAATTAAAAGGGACAGGTTAATCCTGTCCCTTTTAATTTGGTTTGAGCCAGATAAGAACCGCAAAGTGCGCAAGCATTTTATCGCGTTCGGCGGATTTTTTGCAGAGAGCGGAGGACTTTTGCGAAAAAAATGTTAATTCTTGAAGCAAAATCCGTAGACTCGTTTTACGCAAAAAATCCAAGACAATCGCGCCTAGGATATAGAACATAGATTTGACAAAAAGGCAAAACTAGTAATTTTGTAGATAATTTATCTTAATGTGCTTATTTCTTTTGTAATTTTATATATAATCTTTAAATTTTCTAAATCGGTTACATTTAAAATATCATTAATTTTATATATCAAGCCCTCTTTTGAATCTATATGATTTGTTTCGAAAATTTCAAATAATTCCATGTCAAAGATTTTTGCTGCATTTTTTATAAGATTTAAACTTGGTTGAGTTTTACCGCATTCAATTCTGCTAAGATGTTTTGAATCTATTCCCAAAAGTTCCGAAAACTTATCCTGCGTAAGTTTATTCTGTTTTCTTAGTTCTTTTAATCTTTTACCTAATGTTACTGTAAATTTATCCTGCATACTAATATTATCTTATACATATTAAGCTAAAAAACCATATTTTAAATCAATATATAATTTAAAACTTGACATTATTTATCAATATGTGTATATTAAATACATATATATAGTAAAAAAATAAACATTGTATATCACCTAATACGAAAAAGAAAGGAAAAGTTATGAAAAAAGATACTAAGATACTACGGCAGTAAGGCACTAAGTTTAATTATTTATTAATGGAAAAATAACAAAGGAGAATAATATGAAAAAATTCATCGAACAAATTAAAACAACAAAATGTTTCACTGGCAAAAACGGTCAGTTCACGACTCACCACTCACGACTCACAAAAAAACTTAGTCTCCTAGTGCCTCAGTGCCTTAGAACATTTTGTAATGGATTGCTTCGTTTCACTCGCAATGACGGTCTATTCACAACTCACCACTCACGACTCACTCAAACAGCTTTTACCCTTGCAGAAACCCTCATTGTTATCGGCATCATCGGCGTTGTTGCAGCGTTGACACTTCCAAATTTGAACCACGCAACAGGCGACAAAGAAACTGTAACGCGTTTAATGAAAGCATATTCAATGCTTAATGAAGCAAATGACAGAGCTGTTGCTACTTATGGACCTGTATCTACATGGACTGAAGAAAAATGTGGTGGCTACGGTGTGCAAAATTGCTGGTTAAAACGGATTGAAGAATTTTTAAAAGTTTCTAAAAAATGTGATGTAACTCGTGTGGCTGAAGATGCTGGAACATATTCAAGTTGTGATTCATTAAAAATTGCAGACTTAAATTCATCTATAATAATTCAACTAGCTGATGGTATAACTTTTTTGACGGATGAAGGTATACCTGGGTGTGATTATACTTATGGTAATCCTGGTGATTATATATATTTTAATGATATATGTATTAATGGTATATATGTAGATATAAATGGTCCAACAAAGGGTAAAAATGATTACGGACATGATGTATTTGAATTTGCATTATCTGATTCACTAGGAGTAATACCTTATGATAATCCAGATTCTTGTAATACATTAGCAGATATTGTTAATACTTGTATGGAAGATAAAACAAGTTGGATGTGTACTTGGTGGGTAATTGAACATGGTAATCTTGATTACTTAAAAGCTGACGAAGAGGGTAAATGTAACGATAATCCGTCAATTATTCTTGATGGTGTGAATAATACTTCTTGCCATTAATTATAAAAGCGTAAATATACTGTTAAAAAGTGATTTATAAAAATTAAATCACTTTTTTAGTATGTTTGAAAATATTTTATTTATAAATAATATTTTGTTATAAAAGTCATACTGTTCAAATTAAAAAATTTAATAAGGATTTCTTTGAAGAAAATTAATTATCTAAAGATTTTTATATAATCTTCAAATACATAAAAACGATTTCTGTTAAATCCTGTTTTTTCTTGTAAGATTCCCACTTCAACAAATGCTTTAAGGATGCCGTTAGCAGTTGCCGGCGTAACATTAAGTTCTTCGCTTACAAGTTTAGAATTAACTTTTGGTTTAGAATATAGTAATTCTAATAATCTTTGACCATTAGCAGCTTTTTTACCAATTTTAGTTAATTTATTTTCAACATCTTTTTTAAGTTTAATAATTTCATCAAATGTTTTTATACTATTCTTTGATGTCTCTATTACACCATTCAAAAAGAATTTTAGCCATTGGGTGATATTATCATTTTGTTTAACCATTGAAAGAGAATCATAATATGACATTCTATTTCTTTCAAAAAAGTCAGAAATATACAGTACAGGCTTATTTAACAACCCCGTACTAATCAAATAAAGAATTATTAATAGGCGCCCCGTCCTGCCGTTACCGTTTAAAAATGGGTGAATTGTTTCAAATTGATAGTGTGCAATTCCGGCTCTGATTAATTCAGGAACTTGCAAGTATTCATTATGTAAAAACTTTTCAATATCACTTAAAAGTTCTGGGAGAAGATTTGGCTCAGGCGGAATAAAGAAAGCGTCTTTTAAAGATGAACCACCAATCCAATTTTGAGTTTTTCTTATTTCTCCGGGTGTTTTGTGTTCTCCTCTAACACCTTGCAATAAAATTTTGTGAGCTTCTTTTAAAAGCCTTATTGATATAGGTAACTCATTTAATTTTACAATAGAATAATTTATAGCTTGAATATAATTTTGGACTTCGTGCCAATCATCTCTTAATTCAGGTTTAACTTGTTCAACAGGTGAAATTGCATCTTCAAATGTTGTTCTAGTGCCTTCAATACGATTAGAATTTGTAGCTTCTTTAGTTGCATACATTTTAATAAAAAAATCTATATCAGGGATTAAATCGGCATAAGAATTTAATTTACCGAGCCATAAACTTGCATCTTGAAGCAAACTTGACAATTCATCTAACTTCCAATCAATATCTTCATTAATAAATGACGGCACAAAAGGTTTGTAGCCTTTATGTAAAATATATACTCCTGCTTTATATTCCTTCATTATAAATTATCCTTATTTTAGTTTAATCACTTTTCTTAAATTATAGCATATTTATATTATAATTAAAACAACTTATTAACAAACATTAAATAAATGACATATAGTACTAAGAATTTTACAAATATAATATTTAAAGGACTACTGCAAAATTAATGACGATTTAATATAGGCTAGTATAATTAATAATGCGTGTGATAGATGCACTTGTGTTTTTTTTATCAGTAAATATAATTAATATAATTAGTAACAAATGTAACACATAGGAGAAATACATGAGCACTTTCGGACAAACAAAGGGAACATCTTTAGAAAAAACAATCGCACAATTAGCACAAGGTGAAGCAATCGGGGGCGCTATGTATTATGCATTAGCGAAAGTTGCAAAGGAAAAATTTGGACTAGACGAAGTTGCAAAAGAATTCATTGAGTTAGGTAATCAGGAAACTAATCACGGCGCATTTTATGCAATGCTGAACGGAAGATATCCATATGATGAAAAAACATTTTGGGAAATGGTTAAAGGGCTTTCTAAAGCTGAATTTAAAGGTGAAGGAAATGTAAATCAGCTTGCGGATAAATTGGCTGAAATCGGTGCAGATGAAGAGGTGCTTAATCAGGTTAAAGAATTTGCTTTACAGGAAAAACATCACGGAGAAGTTACAAAAACTATAATTGAAAAGTACGCACCCAAAAATGACACGGAAAATTTAAACAAACCTGTTTATGTATGTGCAGTATGCGGATTTGAATATACAGGAGATTTAAATAATGAACCTGAAGATTATAAATGTCCGATTTGCGGTATGCCTAAAACAGTATTTAAATTAGAGTCGTAAATCTTTTTTGCAAATTTTATATAAAAATAACAATACGGTAATTGTAATTACAAAGCCTATAATTTCAGCGTATAACAGCGGTAAATTAAAACCGATTTTTTCGCTGAAAATAAAAGACATTGTTATAAATACATAAAATAAAGCAGGAATTAACGTAATAAAATAATTTTTCTTTGATTTATATAAAAATACCGTTGCACAGCATAATGTCGGTATAGCAATAAGCTGATTGAAAAATGTAAAATATCTCCAAATCATACCAAAACTATTTGAATTTATCTTTGCCCAAACTAAAATACCTAATACTGACAAAACAATCGGAATAACAATAATTAACCTGTTTTTAATTTGTTTTTGGTCAAAATTAAAAGCCTCCGCAAGGGTTATTCTTAACCCCCTTAATGCTGTATCTCCTGAAGTTATCGGCAAAATTATTACCGCCAAAGTTACAAGAAAAGCAAGGTTAAAAGGTACAAATTTATTTGCAATAATATTTACTACATTAACCGTTCCAATAATATTTTTTGGAACTAAATTTAGACTGTAAACATCCATTGCAGCTGCTGCCCAAATCATTGCAATTAATGATTCCAAACACATCATTCCATAGAAAACCCATTTGCCGTCTTTTTCACTGTTTACCGTTCTGGAAATAATAGTTGCCTGAGTTGAGTGAAATCCTGATAACAATCCGCAGCTTACAGTCATAAAAAACATCGGTATCAAAGGTAATTTATCCGGATGAAGATTTAAATTATGCAAACTTAAATTCTGAAGATTTACACCATTTATAAAAAAGCCGACTAATACAAGTCCTGTACCCAAAAGTAACATTATTCCTAAAACAGGATAAAATTTTCCTATTATTTTATCAATAGGAAATAAGGTAGCAATTACAAAATATGATAAAATTACAATATAAGTACAAAGTACAGTCGGATTTGTAATAGAAAAATCTTTAATACCGCAAAATCTTTCTACAAATAAATCACCTGATGTATAAACAAATACTGTTGCTAAAAGTAAAAGCATTAAAGACACTACAACCATAAATATTTTAAAAATATTCTTTTTTAAATATATATTGATAAAACCTGTAATTTGAGCGCCATTATTCCTAATCGACAGCATGCCCGCAAAATAATCATGAACACCGCCTGCAAAGATACAACCTAAAGGTATTAAAATAAATGCCACAGGTCCAAACAATATTCCTTGAATTGCCCCTATAATAGGCCCCATGCCTGCAATATTCAAAACATGAATTAATGCACATCTGGTCTTTGACATTGGAACAAAGTCAACACCATCGTGAATTTTATTTGGTCAATGATGTCATTGACTTCCCATGCAACGACGTGTTCATATAAAAATTCACATCAGTTGTCTTGTCTGGAAACCAGACCTGAAAATCACACTTCTTAATCAACTTCGTTCTAATGTCCTGTATTTCAGCAAAACAGTCATCAAAGCCTACCACTGCCGAGACGTAGGCAATCATGGGAAGTAACATAATTTGCGGTATCAGTCGGTGTAAATCTAACCGTGATCGTACCGCTGTCAG
>CAYLHN010000048.1:5524-13078 GCA_964383455.1 uncultured Muribaculaceae bacterium
ATAAACGTTAAAATAATTAAATTATAAAACAAAAAAAAAAATGAAGCTACAAATTTAACCCAATTATATAATTGTAAAAAATATTATTTCTAATAAAATAAATATAAAAGGGAGAATTAAAATGAAAAAATTTTTATTAGTATTGACAATTATTTTAACAGCAGCAACATGCTATGCTGCCGCAGCAAATACAACAGGCGGCTTTCAAGACCAAAATGGTATAAACAAAACAACCGTTTCAAAAGCTGTTAAAATGCAGCATAATTCTTATGTAACTATACAGGGTAATATTGTAAAACAAATTTCTGACGATAATTACTTATTCAGAGATTCAACAGGAACAATTACCGTAGAACTAGACAAAGATATGTGGCAAGGACAAACGGTAAATACAAATGATAAACTTGAATTAACAGGTGAAATAGAAAAGAAATATAATACAGTAAAGCTTGATGTAGATTCTGTAAAAAAACTTACAAAATAAATTAAAAAGGGTTCAGTTCATATTGAACCCTTTTTACTGTATTTTTTTCGAATTTTGTAATATATTATAAATATTATGAAAAGATATGCAATTTTATTATTTTTATTAATTTCTTTCCAAAATGTTTGTTTTGCGTCAACATCTTTGGATTTTATATATATAAACGGCTCAAATAACAATACCGATAAAATGAAAAATTGGTTTTTGAACGGTATCAATAAATTTCATCCGGTTTTAAAGAAAAATTTGGAAAAAGATAAATACACAAGCAAATATATGCTGAAAAACGGTGAATATATAATTGACGAAAAGCCTTCGAACTTTTTTTGGGGATACAAAAGCAGACAAGATTTAATGTTTATGAAAGAAAGAGCTTGGCAAATGCGTTCAATAAGTCCAATAATTGCATTTTTTGTTCGCAATACACTAGCTGATATTATGCACGATGCAATATGGGTTCAAAAGTCTCATAACATGATACCGATTATTGAAGATTTGGATGCAATGGTAAAAAAAGATTATAAAGAAAATAAGAAAGTTGTGCTTTTAGGTTATTCCGCAGGCTCTTTTATTTCTTTTGAATATCTTTTTACAAAAATGCCTTATATTAACATTGCGAATTTTTTGGAAAATGAAAAATTGGATGATAATTTGTTGAAAATGATTAAAGAAAATCCCAGAAAAGATACATGTTTAATGGCATTTGTAGGTTCAAATTTAACAAATGCAAATCCTTTGGGACAAGTAAATATAAATTCAAATAAAGAAGAATTTATAGAAGCATATATGAGTATGGATGAATTTACGGATTGTTACTGTGTTCCTGATGATACAGTTATAGGTGTTATAAATTATGCGAGTCCTATACCGTTATTTTATTCTGATTTAAGTGATAGAAATTTCGGAACATTCAGATTTATGTACTTAATGTATAACTATTTAATTGAACACGATTTTTTCTTTTTGACCGTAAATTATGCTGACGATCCTTTAGGATTCCCAAACGGTGTTAATTATACGAATGCAGAAATAAAAGATATTACAAATATGGATTTTGAGCAGGAATTAGGATTCTTTTATGATTACTCAAAAAGTCTCAGCTGGCGTACATTTATCGGTGCACACACTTCATATTGGAATACTAAAAGACATTTTTCAAAATCAATTGTAAAAGCTTATAAAGAGGGACGTAAATTACAATACGAAGATTTAGAATATTAATTATTCTTGTTGATTTTCTTCTTCATCAGTTTTTATATGACGAATAATAAGTAATTTAGTGATTCTGACTCCGTCAATTTCTTTAACTTGAAGTGTCATATCTTTCCATTCTACAGAATCATCAAGTTGTGCTATTCTGCCCAATAATTTTAATACAATTCCGCCGACTGTATCAACGTCTTCTTCTTCATATTCTTCTTTATTTGCATTGAAGAATTCAGCCATTTCATCAAGTCTTAACATGGCATTTGCTTCGTAAGTATTTTCTCCGATTTCTTTTATGTCAACTTCTTCGACTTCATCAAATTCATCTTGAACATCACCAAAAATTTCTTCAAATACATCTTCAAGTGTGATAATACCCGCAGTTCCGCCGTATTCATCAATAACTATGGCAATTTGACTTTGATATTTTTTAAATTCTCTTACCGCATTGTCCATTGTAATTGTTTCAGGAACAAATAATACAGGTCTTATTAATTTGTCTAAATCGAAATCACTTTCTTTTAGACTTGTTGTATATAAATCTTTAACATGAAGGAAACCTTTTATATGGTCTAAATCTTCTTCATAAACAGGATATCTTGTATATTGATTTTCTTTTGTTAATTGTTTTAATTCTTCTAATGTTATATCATGAGGAATACAAACGATGTCTGTTCTTGGTATCATTACTTCTTTTGCATTTAAGTCGGAAAATTTAAATGCATTGTGCAGCATTTCTTTTTCGGTTTCGTTTAAAACACCTTCTTTGTAACTTGCATCTACAAGCATATCAAGTTCTTCGGTTGAATGTGCAAAAGTAGATTTAGGTCTTTCAATCTTTAACAGTTTTAATATCAAATTACAAAAATTGTTTAAAAGAATAACCAAAGGATTGAATAATGTTGCAATAAAATTAGTTGGTTTTGCAATCAATAAAGCTGTTTCTTCCGTATATTGCAATGCAATAAGTTTAGGTGCTTGTTCTCCTATTGAAACATGAAGAAAAGTTATTAAAGAAAATGCTATAATTGTTGAAATTGTATGAATAGCAACACCTTGAGCCGATTGTGGCAAAAAATTAAATAAAGGATAAACAATGCTTGCAATAGTAGCTTCGCCGACCCATCCTAAAGCGACACTGGAAATTGTTACTCCCAATTGTGCAGCGCCTACAATTCTGTCCATATCTCCTATTTGTTCAAGTACTAAATCCGCTGTTTTATTGCCTTGTTTTGACAACTCTTCCATACGAGTTCTTCTGACTCTCACCATGGCAAACTCTGACGCTACGAAAAAAGCATTTGATAACAATAAAAATGCAACAATAAGTAAATTTATAATCGTACTGACATAATCCATATAAAAAATTTATCCTCTATAAGTTCAATTCTATAATACAATATGAAAAAATGCAAATTTTCGTGTTAATATATTAACCAAGAGGATGATAATTTGAGATTAGACAAATTTTTAAAAGTTTCAAGGTTAATAAAACGCCGTACGGTTGCAAACGAAGTATCCGAAACGGGCAGAGTATATGTAAACGGTAATTCTGCAAAACCTGCAAAGCAAATAAAAGTTGGTGATATTATTAAAATCGAATATCACAATAAAAATGTCATCGTTAAAGTTCTTGAAGTACCGCAAAACAATGTGAGTATTCAAGAAGCATCAACACTTTATGAAATTATAGAGGAATAATAATGCACGAATTATTTACACAAATGAATAATTATTTTCAATCATTAGGTATATACGGATTAGCTTTGAACTCTTTTGTCGAAAGTTTTTTTCTTGTTCCGCCTCCGGATTTTCTATTGATTGCAATGGATTTGGCAAAACCTGAAAAAGCATTGTGGTACGCAACCGTTTGTTCATTTGCATCTATTTTGGGCGGATTGGTAGGATATTTAATAGGTTTGATAGGCGGAAGACCTGTGTTTAATTGGTTTTTCAGAAAAAATCCGGAACAGTTTGAAAAAGTGGAAGAACTTTATAATAAATACGGTTCGATTGCTGTATTTTTTGCAGGTTTTACTCCTATACCGTATAAAGTTTTTACTATAGCAAGCGGTGTATTAAATATGAATTGGTGGAAGTTTACGCTTGCAAGTTTTTTTGGCCGTGCAGGCAGATTTTTTGTTGTTAGTATTGTATTAATGCTTTTTGGCGAAATGATAAAACAATATTTGGAAATTGTTATTGCGGTCGTTTCAGTAATAATCGTTTTATTCTTTGTAGTTTTGTATTATAAAAGTAAAAAATCATTAAAAGCAGATAAAGAAAATATTGATGAAGACAAAGAAAAAACGTTAATCCAAAATCAATAGTTTATTTATAAATTCAAATTTTTCATTACTTCATTAATCATATATAATGAACCGCAAATGATTGTTATTCCGTCAAACTCAGGTAATTTCCCGTTAAATTCTTTTGAGGGGTATTTGCAAACAGACGATAAATCTTTATAAGTTGCAGAATTTGTATGATTGAAATGATTAAAATAAATTTCATCACCATCTTTAAATAATAAATTTATCATTTTGGGATAATCTTTATTTTTTAGACATCCAAAAACAAACCTTAATTTTTGATTTTTAAAATAAATATCTAAATTTTCTCTCAGGGCTTTTATTCCGTTTGGATTATGCGCACCGTCAATCAGAATTTTTTTATTTTCAAAATATTCAAATCTGCCATGGTGAACTACATGTTTTAAAGCATTTTTAATTGTTTTTTCATCGATATCTGGTAAAACTGTTTTTATTGCAGTTAATGCAAGATTTAAATTTTCTTTTTGATAATTTCCTTTTAAACTTAATTCGTAATTTTCAAAATTTTTTGACAAAATTAATTGATTTTCTTTTGTAAATGATTTTATTGTTTCGATACCTTTGTTAGAAGAACTTGCTACAACAGGACAACAAGACTTTATAATTCCGCATTTTTGTTCCGTTATTTCTTCTATTGTTTTACCGAGTCTTTCTGTATGGTCAAAATCAATTGTGGTTATAATTGAACATAAAGGATTTTTAATAACATTTGTGGAATCGTATTTTCCGCCCAAACCTACTTCTATAACTGCATAATCAACGTTATTTTCAGCAAAATATTCAAACATAACTGCAGTAAGTATTTCAAATTCTGTTAAATGAATGTTATTTTCTTCTGCTATTTTATTAATTTTGAATATTTTTTCCGCAAAAATTTCTTCATTTATTTCCTGATTATTTATTTTTATTCTCTCAGTGTATCTGAATAAATGAGGGCTTGTAAAAAGTCCTGTTTTAAAATCGGCTTCAGTTAAAATTGTATTCAAAATTGCGCAAACAGAACCTTTACCGTTAGTTCCGGCAACGTGAAAACATTTTAATTTATCTTGAGGGTTTCCAATTAAATCTAATATTGCAGAAATTCTTTCAAGTCCCAAATTTATATGAAATTTTCCCTGCGATGTTATTAAATTAAGAGCTTTTTCGTAATTATTCATGTGAAGCCACGTTTTTTAGTTGTTCAACAATTTTTTCAGTTGCGTCAAGTTTTGCCATTTGCGCGGTATTTTTTTGCATTTCCGATAATTTTTCCGAATCAGAAAGTAATTCTTCTAATTTTGACAATAAATTTTCAGAATTTGTATCAGAATCTTCAAGATACAGGCATGCATTTTTATTTAAAAGTGCTTTGGCATTTTTTCTTTGATGATCAGCTGCAGCGTACGGATATGGAATTAATATAGGCGCAATTGAACATGCACATATTTCCGATAAACTTAAAGAACCGGCTCTGGAAACTGCTATGTCAGAGGCTTTCAGAACTTCTGTCATGTTATCAAAGTATGGCTGTACGATTAAATTTTTATTACTTTCATATTCAGGATAAATTTCTTTTAACTTGTCAATTGTATAGTCAAAGTGTTTTGCACCTGTTTGAAAAATAATTTGTACATCGTGTTTTTCAAAAATTTGTTTTAAACATCCGACAGCCGCATCGTCTATTGATTTTGCACCCTGAGAACCACCCATAATACAAATTGTTGTTTTGTTATCAAGATTTAAGGATATACGGGCTTGTTCTTTTGATAAAGTTTTAAATTCTTCTCTTATAGGATTGCCGTTTACAAAAATATTATCATTTTTAATATTTTTAACAGAATCTTCAAATGCAACTGATACGCTTTTGGCCATAGGTGCAACAAATTTTGAAACAATTCCCGGCTGAGCGTCGCAATCGTGAATCATATACGGCGTTTTTGAAATATTTGAGGCAAAAAGTGCAGGTGCAGATACATATCCGCCTGTTCCTAAAATTGCATCAGGTTTAAATCGCCATAAATAATAAAGTGCTTTCCAATTTGCAAATTCAAGCTGAATACCCCATTTTATAAAAGAAAATCCAAATTTGCGGGGCATTCCTGTAACTTTTATAGGTAAAAATTTAAAACGAGCCTTTTTAACAATTTGATATTCCATGTTATCAGGGTTGCCAATATAGTAAATATTTTTTGTTGTTTCATCTTTTCTTAAAGCCTCTGCAACGGCAATAGCAGGGTAAATATGGCCTCCTGTGCCACCGCCTGTTATAAAATAGGTATATTTTTTATTAGATGAATCTGACATTAGAATTTACCCTTATTTTTTTAACTCGTTTTTTAGATATGTTTAATAAAATACCAATCATCCATAAAGATACCATTAAGGAAGAACCGCCATAGCTTATAAACGGAAGAGGAACACCAGTTGCAGGTAAGAAGGATGTTGCAACTGAAATATTTAAAAATGCTTGGAAACCTAAAGAAAAAGTTATTCCTACTGCAAGCAGTTTTCCGTACATATCAGGGCAACGTGATGCAATAATCAGTCCTCTGTGAATTAATGTCCAAAATAAACCTATAACAAGAACGCAGCCTATCCAGCCCAGTTCTTCACCAATTACCGCAAAGATAAAGTCTGTATGAGATTCAGGAAGCCAATATAGCTTTTGTTTTGAATTTCCAAATCCTACGCCCCAAAAATTACCTGCTGCAAAAGCAGTCAGCGCTTGTATAATTTGATATCCTGATGTTAAAGCATATTGTTCGGGATTTAACCAAGTTGTAATACGAGTTAGCTGATATGGTTTGATAATGAAAGACAATCCGTTTAATGCAGTTGTAATCATTGTTACACCAAAGGCAAAACCGATACCGCCTATTGTTAAAACA
Source organism: uncultured Muribaculaceae bacterium (assembly GCA_964383455.1). Classification (GTDB taxonomy): domain Bacteria; phylum Cyanobacteriota; class Vampirovibrionia; order Gastranaerophilales; family Gastranaerophilaceae; genus UBA6984. The sequence goes on from CAYLHN010000048.1 coordinate 12,415, forward strand.
AGCTTTAACGGCCCGCCTGAGCTTAACCAAACGATTAAACATGTCATTAACAGTAATATAACCATACTTAAGTTAGGTTGTTTGAAGATTAATCCTACCATAACAAGTATAGGTATAAAGAAATAAATCCATTTGTTACTGTCAAAAATATTGCTGTTTTTGTTAAATGCGCTTGCCATTAAAAGAACAACCGCCATTTTAGCAAATTCCGAGGGCTGGAGGTTTGTAAATCCTAAATTTAACCATCGTCTTGATTCGTTTACAGTAACTCCAAGCGGAGTAAATCCTACTAACAATAAAGCTACAATTACACCTATTGTTATGGGCATTGTCCACAATATAAGGTTTTTGTAATCATAGTTTACGAAAAATTTCATTCCGAAAACACCAATGACAAGGAATAAAAGCTGGAACAATGCAAATCTTGCAGGATTTTGACCTAATTCCATACATTTTGGTGCACTTGCTGAAAATATAGATATTATGCCTATCGTTACCAAAAAAGCCACAACAATTAAAACCGTTTTATCAGGCGGAGTTAATATTACGCCTTGTTTTGGCGTGTATGGCGCTTCTCGTTTTGGATTATACTTTTGATAGGACATATTCTTTGAAAACTTCTCCTCTGTGTTCATAGCTGTCAAACATATCAAAACTTGCACAT
>CAYLHN010000049.1:0-7934 GCA_964383455.1 uncultured Muribaculaceae bacterium
AAATCCTCAAGTTTGTATTACTGCAACTGAAGCTTTAATCGAAATCGGTGATGTTGCAACAGACGCTTTAATTGCTTCTTTAGATCATGAAAAAGTTAATGTTCGCTGCGATGCTACTCGTGCATTGGGTGAAATCGGTAACAAAAAAGCAGTTGATAAATTGATTAACATGTTATTTGATGAATGGGTAAATGTTAGAATTTACGCAGTTACTTCATTAGGCAAATTAAATGATACAAAAGCAGTACCTGCACTTATTGACGTTATGAAAAAACGTGATGAAAATGAACTTGTTAGAGCAGGTGCAGCTGCAGCTTTAGGTGTTCTTCGTGACCAAAGAGCATTACTTCCTTTAAGAGAATTAATTATGGAAGCTGATGAATTAGGTGAACTTGAAGATACAGCTTTAAAATCTTTCAAAAAGATTATGTCTGCTAATTGGCAGCAAATCCCAGGTGCTCAACCTCAAAAGAGACCTGTTGTAGCTCAATTTTAATTGATAAATAATTGTGAGAGAAAAAGCCTTGAACATTTGTTCAAGGCTTTTTAGTGTGACAAATAAAAGAAGAAAACAAGAAGAAATAGATTTATTAGTCTAAAATTTTTACTGTTGCTCCGCTTTTATATCCGTAATCATCAACGAAATAATCTCCGTCAGGGCTTTGAATACTGTTTTGGTATCCATATGGAATACTGTCAAAGCTTGAACTGTTAGAAGGCGTATATCCTGTCATGTTTCCGGAGTCAAAAAAACTTTTTATTGAAGAAAATAGTGACTGTCTTTGAGGATAATAATTGTAATATGGACTATTATAAGTGTAGTATCCATTATTCAGATATCTTCTTTTAGGTGTCCATCTCTTTTTTATATTATTTGTTACATTGTTTTTGTCTTTGTAAATGTTATGCGAATTCGGTGTTATCGGTAAGTTGTTATTTCTGTGATGATAGTGATGATGAAAATGGTGCGGTGGTGGTGTTAGCGGCGTATAAGTTTTAAAACTGCTTGATGCGGCTAGCGATGCGGGTGATAAAATCAGTGATAAAATTGCAATTAAAATAAATTGTTTCATTAAAAAATACTCCTTTGATTTTAAAATATTAGTAAGAATTTTTATAAAGTACATTGCACAGTCAGGGGATTTGATGTAAACTATTCTTATGAGTAATAAACCCGAATTATTGATGCCTGCAGGCAACATGGAAAAATTGGAATACGCTGTTAATTATGGTGCTGATGCAGTTTATTTGGGTGTGGTTGATTTTAGTCTTAGAGCGATGAGAAAAGGCGAATTAATCACTATGGAAAATTTAAAAGAGTCTATAGAGCTCGCTCATAAATTAGGTGCAAAAGCTTATTTAACGCTTAATATATTTGCATTTAATAATGATATTGCATTATTAGAAAGCGTTATGGACAGGATAAAAGATTCTAATCCTGATGCAATTATATTAAGTGATATGGGTGTTTTTAGAGTTGTAAGAAAATATATGCCTGATGTTGCAATTCATGTAAGCACGCAGACAAATACTTTAAATTATGAAGCCGTAAAATTTTGGCAGGATTTAGGTGCAACACGTTCAATTTTGGCAAGAGAATTACCTATTAAAGATGTTGCAGAGATAAAAAAACATGTTCCTGATATGGAATTAGAGGTTTTTGTTCATGGTTCTCAATGTGTCTCTTTTTCAGGCAGATGTTTATTGAGCGATTACATGACAGATGGCGAAAGAAAAGCAAACCATGGAAATTGTGCACAGCCTTGCAGATGGAGTTATAAACTTGTAGAAGAAACTCGTCCGGGACAATACTACGAAATTGAACAAAATGAGCGCGGCACACATATTTTGAGTCCAAAAGATTTGTGTCTGGTTGAATATTTGCCTCAATTAATTGATGCAGGAGTTGATTCTTTAAAAGTTGAAGGCAGAACAAAAAGTTTATATTATGTTTCAGCTGTTTCAAAAGCGTATAGAAATGCAATTGATGAAGTTTTGAGCGGGAAAACCGATGACCTTCATAAATATTTCCTTGAACTTAAAAAAGTTGGTAACAGAGGTTATACTCAAGGTTTTTACTTGGGTAATAATAACTCTGAAAGTTATAGTTATGATATTTCAAAAGGGTTAGCCGGTTCGGATTTTCTGTGTGAATTTTGGGATAAAAAAGAGGAAAGTTTTTTGGTAAAAACAAAAAATAAATTTCTTAAAAATCAAGAAATAGAAATTCTTACGCCTGATGAGCAATATATTACAAAAGTTTTGGAAATAGTAAGTAAAAAAACAGGTGAAGAACTGGATGTGGCAAATACAAACGATGAACTTTATATAAAATTTGAGAAATCACCCGTTAATTACAAATATGCACTTGCAAGAACAAAGGAGATAAAAAACGATGATATTGCGTCCTGACAAAAATTTAAAAGATATATACGAAATAACCCCTGAGATGCTTAAAGATATGGGTATTCATGCTATGTTGTTAGATTTAGACAGTACAACAATGCAGTCTAAAACAGGTGTATTTAAACATGAAACATTAGAATGGTTTGAAAAATTTAATAAAGATTTTTATATGGCAATAGTTACAAATAACAATAAGCAGGAATATATTGAAAAAGTAAATCTCGGTGCGCCTTGTAAAGTGTATTGGGGGGCTAAAAAACCATTGCCGAAAACAATAAAAAAAATTATTAAAGGCTTGTTTATGGAGCCTAAACATGTAGTTATTGTCGGGGACAGACCATTAACGGATATTCTTGCAGGCAAGCTTGCAGGTACAAAAACAATTTTGGTTGGTTCAATAAATAAAAAAGAAAATCTGCCGACAAAATTTGTTAGATTTTTGGAACGATTAACAATATTTCCATTTTAAAAATCAAGTAGAATATAAGGCGGTGCATTTATGCACCGCCTTATATTCTACATTAAAAATCTATACGCCTGAGCCTTTAATTTCAATTTTCTTTAATCGCTGTTCGATTTTTCTGTACCATTTTAACGGTTGTTGAAATAGTGTTTCATAGGCATCTAAATGGCCCTCTGCCAATTCTTTAAACTGATTATCACAAGCTTGAGTCAAGACAGAGGCTAAATATTTTGTATAATCTTTTCTGTCGATTTTTGAATTTTCCAATACGATAGGTTCATTAAATTCAACTAAAACTTCAGGTCTGTCTGCTCTTAAAAACATATAATTAACAGCTACAGGAACAAGATTTACTTTACCATATTTTTCAACTGCTTTTTGTGCTATATAAGCAAGTCCTGTCTGGAATGTAATTGGTCTATAGTTAGGAGGCATAATGATTCCCTGAGGGAAAATATACAAAAAATTATTTAAATCACCGATTACTTCAACAGAATATTTTAGTGCCTGCATTGAAGCTTGCGGAGATTTTTTGTTTACAGAGAAAGCACCTGCACGTCTTAAAAGCGGAAAACGATTTAATTCTTCAACCATAAGACGAATTTCTTTGTTAAAAATTCTATTACAAATATTATATCCTACAATACCATCCCACCAATTTGAATGCGGTGCAAAAAGAATTGTAGGAACAGATGTATCTCTATGAAAAATTAGTTCTGCACCTTTGTAACGAAGCGCAAAAAATCTGTTTTCCAGCATACCAAAGAAAAATCTGTCAGCAACCCAAAGCCAAAACGGAGAGGTTTTTGCCGGCGCAAATTTTTCATTCTGATTTCTCAATTTTGTTGGAGGGACCTTTGAATACAATTCTTCCATATAACCATTCTATAACATATTTCGTAAATATCAAAATTGTAACAGAATTCATATTAAAAAAACTTAATACATGGATTGACTGACATATTAATTTATATTAGTATAAGCTCAGAGGAAATGAAGTGAACATCTTCAACTGTGCCGCAGCCGTAAAAGTCGGAACACTCCGGAAAGATTGGAAGGTCTTTCATGTAACTTATCGCCGAACTTCGGATACAAAGTTTAAGGCTTAATTATTAACAATAATTACCCTACCCCTTAAAAAGATAAGTTGGAAGCATCTTAAGTATAGGAATGTGTGTAAAATATGCCCGTAGCAGGTGTACAAGCAGCAAATGCAAATAATATAGGTCAATGTCCGCACGGACTGCCTCAAGGAGCGTGCCCGATTTGTTCAGGCGGTATGGGGGGTGCTTCGCAAAAGAAAGCTGATTTTTCCGCAAAACCAGGGGAAATGAGCTGGAATGAATGTGCTGCAATTGGTGCTATGATGAGAGCTGCAAAATTGCAAAAGCAGTTAAATGCTCAGGCGCAAGAAAACAGGTTAATGCAGATTGCGAAGTTTGAATCAACAATGATGAATGTCTCGCAAAAACTTGCTCAACTTGCGGCTGTTATTGCAAATAGTACGCCTTCTGTTATAGCAAAACCAATTAATTTTATATTAAATAAGTTAACTATTCCGATACTCAATAATTTAAAAAATATTCCTGTAAATATAATGAAAGCAATGGAAAATCTTCGACAGAAATGCTTTGATATACAAGATAAACTAAATGCAATGTTTGGAGAGTTAAAAAATTCAGTCGAAAAGAAAATTTCGGATACTCTGGCGAACTTTAAAAAGAAAATAACAATGCTTTTCCAAGTTGAGGAAACAACAGAGACAACAGACGAAGAAAAGAAAGTCGAGGAAGATAAACGAGCCTTTGAGGTAAAGACATTTATAAACGATTTATATAATAAAATTACCAAAACAACGCAATCATACGATAATCACAAAAAAGAACAGGTCGAAAAAAATAAGGATAAAGGCAGTTAATGCAAGTAAATAAAATAACAAGTCCGATAGCAAAATTGATGTTAGTAGAAGATATGGGTTACAAAAAAGCTCAAATGCCTGCTAACAATAGACCTTATTGTATTTTTGATAAGGATAAAGTCGATGTTTTTGTAAAAAACGGTAAACGAGCAATTCCGACTCTGGTAAAAAAAATAAAAAATGCACAAACAGAAGACGAAATTGTAGAAGGGCTTTATATTGCAGACAGAATGATTGACAGCGGTGTGAAAAATATGGATAAGCTTTATTATTCGGCATTTTCACGTTTTAACAATTCACGTTCGGCAAATGTTCAAACATTTTTGTCAGGAGTATACAGAAAAACCTTAAATCCTGATGCATTTGGACCTTTGGTTAAAATGATGTGTGATAATTTTAAATCTCCGCCAAAAGCAAATTTTGATTCTAATGAAGAAGTTGGCGGTGCTGTTATCGAATATTTAAGAGATGCAGTTAAACAAAGTAAAAATAATAAGTAGATAGATAAAGGAAAAGGAAAGAAAAATGAAAATTCAAGCAATTACAAATCCAATCAAAAGAGTAATGTTTAAACACAAAACAGACGAAGTTCAAAAAACTCCGACAGCTGCGGTTGAAAAAATTTCTAACGGTTTAAATCAACCTCAAAAAGATGAATTTGTAAAAGAAGAAAAACCTTTTGAATTACCAAAAGATGTTGAATTCAAAAAACCTGTTTTAGCGACAAAGGAAAAACCTTATTGCCAATTTGACCAAAATAAGGTTGACTTGTTTGTAAATGCAAAAGAAAAAGCAGTTCCTGCATTAACAAAAATGTTAAACGAAGCAAAAACAGAAGAAGAAAAAACTGAAGGTTTGTTTATTGCAAATCAAATGATTGCAGCGGGAACAAAAGGTATGGATAAAATGTATTATGGTACTTTTTCAAAGTTTAACGAAGACCGTTCTCCTAATGTACAATCAATGTTATCAGGTGTTTACAGAAGAATTTTAGTTCCTGATGCGTTTGGGCCGTTAGTGAAAATGTTAGTTACAAACATTTTGGTTCCGCCAAAAGACGCTCCGTTTGACCCTAACGAATCAATCGGCGGTGCAATTTTGGAACACATTAAAGCCCCAGAAATTCATCCGCTATAGTTAATTGATTATTGAAATGTAAAAACTTTATATCTAAGAAGGTAAATCTTTTAAAATACCAAAGATTTACCTTTTATATTGAAAAAATGCAAAAAACCAAAATGTAAAATTTTGTTAATTGTGCCTAACATTTCCATGAGATTTAGTGTATTATAAAAATAGTAAGGTACACCTAACAAAGGATAAGTTATGCAAATCGGTATACTTGGAGCAGGACACGGAGGATTGGCAGCCGCTGCTGATTTAACATTACTTGGACACGAAGTAAAACTTTCTGCTGTGAAAAATCATGATAAAAACATAAGATTGTTAAAGGCTTTTGGAAAATTAAGAATAGATGGTTTTACATCAGTCACAAAATGTCCTGTGGATGTTGATACTGATTTTGTATGTGAAAGTATAGAAGATACAATTAAATTTGCCGAAATAATTATGATAATTGTTCCTGCCTTCGCTCAAGATGTTTATAATGATTATATCTTAGAGTATGGTAAAAAAGGTCAGATAATCACTTACCCTTGCGGAGGATTTTCTGCTTTAAATTTTTATAACAGATTAAAAGATTTAGGCAGGGAAAATGATTTTATTGTTGGTGAAACAGCTTCATTAATATATACAACAAAAATTATTAACCCGGCAAATGTGCTGATTAAAAGTATAAAACAGAAAGTTCAATTTGCTTGTGCAGATGAACATATGACGGATAAAGCTCTTGAAGTTTTAAATAAAATTTATCCACAGTACTATAAGGCGCAAAATTCGTGGCAAACAAGTTTTAATAATCCAAGTTCAATTTTACATACAATAACAACATTGATGAATACAAGCAGAATAGAACTTTTTGGCCCATATAAAAATTCTTTTTACGATATTACACCGTCTGTTGCAAGAATTATGGAGGAGGTTGATAAAGAGCGTGTTGAAATCGCAAAACAGTTTTATTCAAATCCTCTGACTTTAAATGAAATTATGTGTAGTTTATATGGATTAAATACAGATAATATTTACGATACAATAAAGAGTATTAAAGCTTACAGAATTCAACATTCTCCAAATAATATGCAACATAGATATGTATCCGAAGATATTCCATATAGTCTTGTTCCTATTGCAACTTTAGGTCATAGGTTAGGATTAAAAACAACCAATATGGATTCAATAATTAATTTAGCGTGCATGTGCAATAATGAAAATTATTGGAAAACAGGAAGGAATGCGGATACTTTAGGTTATAAGATAGAGCAGAAAAAATCTTTGTCAGTAGTTTAAATGTTAAAAGTAAATAAATTATCAATTCTTATATATACAATATCATTTGCGTCACTGATGGTAAATCTTGACACATATGTTGTTAATGTTGCGCTGCCGTCAATTACAGAAAGCTTTGGGGCGGTAACGTCAGATATTTCGTGGATTGTAATGGCGTATAATTTAATGGTGGTATCTTTGTTACTTATCTTTGGTAAATTAGGTGATACCATTGGCTTAAAAAAGCTATTTAACGTTGGTTTTGTTATTTTTAGTTTAAGTTCATTGATGTGCGGATTATCTAATTCTGTCGGATTCTTAATATTTTCAAGGTTTTTACAGGGAATTGGTGCTTCAATTTTATATGCACTTCCTCAGGCAATGATTGCTAAATATTTACCAAAAGAGCGCAGGGGAATGGCATTTGGAATTCTTGCAAGTGCCGCAGCTTTGGGTATTACGCTGGGTGCTCCTGTCAGCGGATTTATTACAGAATTTTTGTCCTGGCGTTGGATATTTTTTATTAATGTTCCTATAGGAATTTTATCGGTTTTATTTTTAAATTATTCTGCAAGCGAAAAGCTATTCGAAAATAAATCTCAAAATAAATTTAATTATATAGGTGGATTTTTAAGTTTTATTTATGAAATAAATGGAGATAGGACTGGATAGAAAGTTGCTTTCTTCTAAATGTATTTATTTAAGAAACCAAAATATTAAGATTAGGCTTTATATATGCCATATGAAAAAAGTCTTCTTAGG
>CAYLHN010000049.1:7944-10966 GCA_964383455.1 uncultured Muribaculaceae bacterium
AAATACTTTTGGTATTTTTTCTAAAGAAAGTTGTGTTTTTATTGTTATTTCAGTGGTTGCATTTATGTTATTCATAATTAGAGCATCAAAAATTGAAAATCCTATATTAAATTTGCAAATTTTTAAGAATTTGAATTTTGATTATGCCAATATTGCAATGTTTTTGGCTTCTGCATATTTGGCGGCAACAAATTTTTTAATACCTTTTTATTTAACAAAAATTTTAAATTTTTCTCTTATAAAAATCGGATTTTTTTTCATGTTGTATTCAATGTCTTATATGATAACAAGTATTATTTCAGGAAAAATATCAAATAAAATTTCATTAAAAGCAGTATGTTCAGTTTCAATGTTTGTATTATCTTTAAATATCCTTTGTTTTGTATTTTCAATGAACAAGATGTGTATATGGTTTTTGTATTTGTTTTTTATGATAAGCGGAGTTACAATGTCATTTTTTATAACAACCAATAACAATCTTGTAATGAAAATGGCAAAAAGAGGAGAAGAAGGAATGATTGCAGGAACACACAGGCTTGTTGGAAGAATGGGCATGTTGATTGGTGTTGCCGTATTTGAAGCTTTTTATACTTTTTGTTTAAGTTCCGGAAGTCTGCAATCTTTTGAGTATTGTTATTTATTTGCAGCAATAATATGTTTTTTAGCCTCTGTATTTTCTCTTTTGGTAAAAAAAATATAAAATTTCTATCTAAGGTAGAGTAAGGTTTTTGTGTTTATTAAATTTGGCGAAATTTATTTAAAGAATAAGTATTGACTTGTTTTAGCTGGTATGTTATTTTAAAACTATGAATATAGTAGTTAGAAAGGATTTAAAATGACAGAAATTAACAAAACTCAAAATGTAAACTTTCAAAATACTGATTTAACATTACAACAAGGCCAAACCAAAGTTGATGAAGAACAAGATATGAATATTTTTGGTCAGGCAGACGTTGGTGATATCCATGGTGTCGATAAAACTCATAAATATGGTAACATCAATAATACTAAATTTGATATAAGAGTATCGAACCACGATGTTAAAGGTGAAGTTAACGGTAAAAAAGTTGACCTTGATTATCAGCCGCACTTTTTTAAAGAAAATGAATATGTTGGACATGTAGGTGACAAAAAGGTTCAAATGCAGGTTAATTTTAGCGACAGAATGAACAGACGAGGTTACCATGGTACTTATGGTGATACAAATTTTAAATTAGAATTTTCAAATAAATATAATCCAACTATTAAAGGTGAGTTTGGTAATCAAAAGGTGGATGTTACCATTTCTGAACATGCATTCAAAGCAGATGATGTTTTAACAGTTGATAACCTGCCAAAAGATATGGAAGAATTTTTTCCTGTAATTTATACATTGATGAATAAAGAAAATAGACATTAAATAAATTGAAGTTTAATATATATTTCAAACTCAGTTTTTGTAAAAAGCTGAGTTTGTTTTATAAAATTTGTAAATATTTTTTTTAAACCGGCAAAAATTTTATTTACATACTTTATAATAGATAAAGAAATAAGGAGAAAACTATGTCAGAGACAAGAATTACACCCCAACAAATAAAAATACATCAAAAACAAGCTGATAAAACTGCTGACGAACAAACGCGCGATACCAATTTTGATGCAGCTGCAAAAGCCTTGTTAGAAAATATGAGCGGTCATAAAGGCTCAGGTAAGAAAGTTTATATTGAAACTCCTGACGGTAAAAAGACTGTTTCTGATGTTTCTGTTTGGCTGAATAAACTTGATAAAGATAAAGATGGTATTATTACCGCAAAAGAACTTGAAGAAGGCGGCGGTGATAAATACGGTATTTTAAAAATGGATGCCGATGAACAAACACGTAAAAAAGTCAGTGAAGATATTGAAGCTGAACAATTAGTCGGCGGTGTAATCGGTATAGGAAAAGGGCTTAATGCTCCGGGTATGGCTTGGGGACTGGCTAAAAAATATATCGTTAAATATACAACAAAAGACGGTCTGAAAGATATGTTATCAAATGACAGAGTTCGTCAATATTATAACCAGGAATATTGGGGCATGGATGAAAAAAGTGCTAAGGATAAAGCAAGTCAAAGAGCTCGTATGAGAGAAGTTTTCCAAGCACATAAATTTACGGAACAAGATTTCAGAGATATGGGATTTTCTGACGAACAGGTAAAATATTTTTCAGGAAAATAAAATAAAAATTTATTTGAATGTTTTTAAAAGCTGATACCCTTATTTTAAGGTATCAGCTTGTTTAAATCTACATTAAGAGCGTTTGCAATTAAAATAATGGTTTCAAGAGTAGGATTTGCAATACCCCGCTCTATTTGACTGATTGTATCCAGTGATACGTCAGACATCATCGCTAATTTCGTTTGAGAAATATTTAACCTCGCACGTTCAATTCTAATATTTTTAGCTAGTTCATTTTTATATTCTGTCATGTCCATTTGTACATTATAACAAATTGACATAAGAATTTTTAATAGTATAATCATAATATATAAGATTATATTACGAAAAATGAAATACAATACAGATTTACTTAATTTAGCAATACAAAATCTCTGCATAACACGCATAATCAAAGATTACTGCTGTAACTATATGGACTTTGATGAGCATCTTGAAAACTTGTATGCACTGTCAAAAGTTATGGAAAAATCTATAGAAGATGTTTTAAAAAATTATTAAACCCTAATTTTCAATAAGGTCGATAATGATTGTAATTTATTTTTAAATAAATACAGTAAATTTTATATTAAAATTGCTAAAATACAAATTTGATAAAAATAAAATATTTGTCCTGCTCGGACGGAGTAAACTTTTGGCGGCAAAAGTTTAACAAAAGCCGCGACCTGATTTCAATTCATTAATTTTCACTAAATTCAACCTGAGCAAGCAAACTCACTATGTTCAGACAATGCTTGCTTTGTAGCTGTTTCATTAAGTGAAAATTATTCATTTCAATAAGGTCGATAATGATTGTAATTTATTTTTAAATAAATACAGTAAATTT
>CAYLHN010000049.1:11066-13019 GCA_964383455.1 uncultured Muribaculaceae bacterium
TAAACTTTTGGCGGCAAAAGTTTAACAAAAGCCGCGACCTGATTTCAATTCATTAGCCTGCAAATTTTACAAGGTAAACCGTCGCTAATGAAAAGTAAACAGCCAATCCCAAAACATCAATTGCAGTTGCAATTACAGGGCCTGATGCTACTGCCGGATCTATATTCATTTTTTCCATCGCAAATGGAGTTAAAGTTCCAATTAATGTTGCAAGCGCCATATTTATTGCCATTGCAAGTCCTACTATTAAACCGAGTTCTATACTGTTTTGCCATCCCCAGGTGAAAAGCATAACCAAACCACCAAAAAATGCACCTATTACAAATCCGATTGCGCTTTCTCTTAATAAGTGTTTCAATGTTGAACCCAATGTAACTTGTCCGGTTGAAAGACCACGAACAATAATTGTAATACTTTGTGTACCGATATTACCCGCAAGACCTGCAAGTAAAGGCATAAATATTGCTATTATCGGCAAAGCCTGTAAAGTCTTACCATAGCAATTTGCAACATTTACTGCAATAAGTTCACCGATTAATGTTACAAACAACCATGGAGTTCTTGCTCGAATAGATGTGAAAATACTTCCTTCAAGGATTTCATCTTCGTCAATACTTCCTGTTGCGATAGCTGAAGATGCGTAGATTTCTTCGGTTGTTTCTTCTTCTGCAACATCTTGAATATCGTCCCATGTAATAACCCCTCTTAAGTGGTTATACTGGTCAACAACAGGCAGTGAATCGAATTGATACTTCATAAATACATCAAGTACTGCATCTCTGTAATCATCAATGTGTAATTTTACTATATCCGAATTCATTAAATCTTCAATTTTTGTTTTCAGTGAAGACCTTAAAAGAGCTTTTACAGATACAACCCCAAGCAAATGTTCTTGTTTGTCGGTTACATATACATAATACAAATCAATGTTATCTTCGTCAGCTCTGTCTCTAACGTAATCCAAAACCTCTTTAACCGTCATATCAGGTGTAACCATCATAAATAACGGTGTCATCATACCGCCGGCGGTATCTTCATCGTAGTTCATCAATTCACGAACTTCATCAGAGAATTTTTGCGGTAAGGATTCCAAATACGTTTCCGTATCATCGTCTTCCATATCGCCCAAAACGTCCGCCGCTGCATCGTGAGGAAGTTTTTGAATAATTCTTGCTGCTAATTCGGTATCAATATCGCCTAAAATTTCAACCTGCAAATTCGGAGGCAGGTATTCAATCATATCGGCAGCTTTGTCTTCTTCAATTAAATTAAAACATTCCAAGCGCTCTTCATATTTTAATTCCTGAAAAATATCAGCTAAATCGGCAGAGTGAAACCCGTTCAATTCTTCTTTTAATTGAGCGTTGGAATCATCTTCCATTATTTCTCTTAATCTGTCTACTGTTGCCTGAATGTTTATCATAGTTTAATTATATCCTAAATATTTTTTTTGTCTTATAATGTTCATATTGAAAAATACAAGTGAGGGAACATGTTAAAAGATTTACTACTAAATGAAACGGAAAAATCTATTGAATATGCAATAAAAAATAAATTATTAGGTCAAATGACTGAGTATCAAAAAGGTTCATTAACTGTTGAAAAACCTAAAAATCTTGATTTTGGGGATTTTGCAATCAATGTATCTTCACTTGCAAGAACTGCAAAAATAGCTCCTTTGCAAATTGCTAATACAATTTGTGAATATATGAGTAAATGCGGATATGAAACAACTGTTGTAGGCGGGTTTATAAACTTCAAAGTCGGTAAAGACTTTTTGGTTAATGCAGTAAATGAAATTTTTGAAAAAGGTGAAAATTACGGTAAACCTGAAAATGTAAAAACAGAAAAAATAAATCTTGAATATGTTTCAGCAAATCCGACAGGCCCGTTTCATATTGGGCACGGACGCTGGGCAGCTATGGGAAGCGCTTTGGCAAATGTGTTAAAATT
>CAYLHN010000050.1:0-12929 GCA_964383455.1 uncultured Muribaculaceae bacterium
AATAAATTTGTTTAATAGGTTGAAATCCTTACTACAAGCGGGTTTTACCCCCCCCCGAAATTAAATTTTTGTGCATATTATGCCTCCTTTTTACTTATGTCTACTCTTTCATTATTTAGGTTTTTTCGTACTTTGTCAATCCTTGTAACCTATTTATTTTACAATTATTTATATTCTTACTGCCTTACTGCCTTACTGCCCTAGTATCTTAGTGCCTCAGCTTTATAAACCACATTAGTAAAAATCAAAGCTTACAATGATTTTCTATGGTAGTCTTCAGCTTTCATATCAATAATATATCCGCCAGCTGAGAAAACAACTGAATATACTACACCTTGAAGTGTTACTTTTCCTGTTGCAAGATATTCCATGCCCGAATCAACCGCTACATCTGCTGCGGTACATAACGCAAAATCTGTTATTGCTGCGGCTTTTCCTGACATTTTTGCAATTGGAGAAGTTAATGCTTCAATTCCTTTATATGATAATTGGTTTGCAAAAGCTGTTGCGCCATCAACGGCAGCCCATTTTATAATATCTTTAATATCATCAGCAGTCATACCATTCTTAGACGATAGCCTGTCAGAACCATAAACCGCAATATCAGCGGCTGAATGCATTGCAGCAATTTTCATTGTTGGGATAAGACCTGTTCCTGCCGTACACATCCAAATTGGAATAGATGCAGAACATAAGATTGTATCTTGAACCAAAAGTTCAGATAACATTTGAGAGTTTCTGTAATCAGTAACTCTTTTTGCAATATCATTTTTTACACCAAACGCTGCGTAGTAGGAATTATCATATTCGCGTTTCATTTCTGATAAATCTTTTTTACCCAAAGCATTTTTTGTATTTTGGGTTAATCGTTTTGCATATTTATTTGCCATCTTTTTAAGAACATTATATTTTTCATCCAATGTAGATTCAGGCTTAATTTTATAATCTTTCATTGTTTTTTCGATTTGCTTTTTACCTTCTTCAACATTACCTTTTCCGACAAATTCTGCAAAGGCATTTAAGTTTTTGTCATAATTTTGTTGTTTTGTTCTTATAACAACGGCGCTTCCGCCCATTCTCGGATTATAAGGCGCATAAGTTACATCTAAAGATTTACCTGACAACAAATCTTTAACTGAATTTTTAAAATTATCTTCCACAGCAGAACAAATTGACGCAGCAATATATTTTTCTTCCTTTTGCTTATAAACCGCAATCAATTCAGGATCATATTCAACTTCAAAAACTTCTTTAAATTTCTTATTGTAATCGCTTGTTCCGACTAATTTATCCAATTCCTTAACTTGACTTTCGAAAGATTTAATATCTTTATGAACAAGTTCTTTTTGATTTTCAGATTTCCATAGTTTTCTGATTTGTTCGCCAAGTTTTGCAGACCAGCCATCATAATCGGCTTGTTCCTGCATTGAATCTTCCGCTTTTTTAACAGAAGTCTTTAAGACGCTCGTAGTGTAGGATTGAGTATCTTTTATATTTGCATTTTTTAAATCTTCTTTGTCTTGTTTTGATAAACTGTTTTTATTTTCAATTGCCTGAACTAAAGCACCTGAAACCTTGTCTAATTGCTCAACTTTGACAGGCAATAAAGAACTGAATTGAGATTTTAATTCTTTATCAAAATATTTTTTATAATGTTCAGTCTGAACACCTGCATTATCACCAATTTTAACTAATTTATCGGTAATAGATGCAATAACATTGTTACGAGTTTTTGTTGAATTTGCTCTTTCCGTACAGATAGCACCAATTAAAGTCTCTTCAGGTGAAATTTTGTTATACTCATTTATTGTAGGAATAATATTTTTATCGTTTATTTTGCTAAATTCTTTTTTAAATTTTTCGTCAGAAAGCGCACCTACTTTACCATTTAAAAGTTTTTGCAAATTGGCAGCAATTTCTTTTCCCTGTTCATACCTATTTTGTTTTTTACCCAAAAAAGGTAAATCATAAGTATTTTTACTAATTTCTCTCTCGTTTTGGTATTGGAATATGTCAGTTTTTAAAGTAGGTTTAAATTTTGGTACAGACACAAAAAACTCAGGAGTACGAGCTTGTATTCCTTTATTTTCCGTAAATTTATCTGTAAAAACCGGATTAATTTTTAGCATGCAAAAAACTGATATTCCTACCTACATGAGTTTTAAGTATGCTAAATATAAAATATTGCCTATATTTTTATAAATTTAAAGTTTTTGTAACAATAAAAATCTGTGCAGCAAATTTAACTTTTATAAAACTCTTAAAACTTTTAATAACACATTTGCTTATCGGTGCAAAAATTTCACCCTTGCTATATTTTCAAATGAAAAGTGGTTGTCCATATCATTGGGCAACCACTTTTTATTTTCTTAACTTTTAATTATTTTGTTCTTCTTTTGTGTCTTCTTGTTCTGAATCAGAATCTTGTTTTTCTTCTTCCAAATCTTCATTCTCATTTTGTTCTTCCGATTCTTTTAATTCATCATCAGTTGAACTGCTTTTTGTTTTTTCCGAATTATCTTCCTGATTTTCAGATTGCTCTTTGTTAACTTCGTCTGATTCTGAATTTTGTGTATTTTCTGTAATTTCTGATTCATCAGTTTTTTTCTTTTTATGTTTTTTCTTTTTTCTTTTCTTTTTTTCTTCTGATGAAACTTCAGACTCTTTATCTTTTATTTCGTCATCTTCTTGATTTTCGTCAGTTTCATCAAGAACATCTTCCCCTTCAGAATCTTCCTCTTCATCTTCATCTTCATCTTCATCATCAGAGTCTTGTTCAGCCAATTTTGCAAGTCTTTCTTTTTCTTCATCTTCTGCTTTTAGAGCCGCTTCAATTTCTTCTTCACTTTTTGCTCTTACAACAGGAATTGAGAGCATTAATGCAAGCTGATCATCTTCAGGAGTAAAATTCAACTCTAACAAATCTTGATCCATAACTACATACTTTGAAAGTAATGCAATCATTTCACCTCTCAATCTTTCAAGTAATTGAGGGTTCAAATTTGTTCTGTCCTGCATTAAAACCAACTTTAAACGGTTTCTTGCAACATCTTTTGTTTTATCTGCTTCTTCTGTTTTGGAAAAGAAGTCAACAATTTTATTATAAAAATCTGCAAATATTTCTTTCATAAATTAAGCCTCCTTCTTAAAAAAGTTTAAGAAAAATGCTTTAACTTTTGAAATAAAATCCTGTGGTTCATCAATGTTTAAAAACTCAACTTCTTCGCCCATAATTCTTTTTGCAACATTTTTATAAGCTTGACCTGCAAGTGATTTTTCATCATTAACAATAGGTTCCCCCTTATTAGTTGAAGTTATAATGCCTGTATCTTCAGGAATTATACCGATGAGTTTACAAGACAAAATTTCAACTACATCTTCAACACTCATCATATCGTTTGATTTAATCAAATTAGGACGAACTCTATTTAACAAAAGATGATATTTTTCAATGTGTTCTTTTGCTTCTAAAAGTCCGATAATTCTGTCCGCATCACGAACTGCTGACATTTCCGGCGTTGCAACAACAATAGCTTCACTTGCACCTGCAGTTGCATTTTCAAAACCTTGTTCAATACCTGCCGGACAATCAACTATGATAAAATCATTCTCTTCTTTTAATTCTTCGCAGATAGATTTTAATTGTTCACCTGTAATAGCAGTTTTATCTCGCGTTTGAGCTGCAGCCAATAAGCATAAGTTAGGATTTTTCTTATCCTTAACTAAAGCTTGCTTTAATTTGCAGCGTTCTTCAACAACATCTACAATTGTATAAACAATTCTATTTTCCAAACCTAACAACAAATCTAAATTTCTTAAACCTAAATCTGTATCAATTAAAACTACTTTATTTCCGGCTTTGGCTAAAGCTGTACCAATATTAGCAGTTGTAGTTGTTTTACCTACGCCGCCTTTGCCTGATGTAATTACCAGTACTCTACCTGTCATTATTTCTCCTTACTTTCGTATGTTGTTTTTATAACTATTTTCTTTCCGTCAACTCTTGCTTCTTCCGGAACAAAAGAAGTAGATTTTTGAACAAACAGAATATTTTCTGTATTAACTCTTCTTGCATAAAAATTAGCAATTCTTAACTGAATAGCATTTAATTTTAATGCTCTGATACAAGCATTTGCATTTCCCTTTGAACCTGCTTGAGCAATTCCGCCTAAAACCCCCCAAACAGTAACGTCACCTCTTGCAATAATTTCGCTTCCGGGATTTGCATCGCCTATAACAACAATATTACCATCAGATGTAACGGTTTGACCGGAACGAAGAGTTTGATTTAAATACAATGTAGGCAATTTTTCAACATCTTCATCATCATCTTCCATTTTTAAATCAGGAATTTCATCTTCATCCATAGCCGCGTATGCATTTAAATCCTCAGTATTAAGAATTCCTTCTTCTTGAGCTAATTCTTGAAAAGCTAAATCATGAACATTTTCTCCAAATAATTCCGATTTAGTATTCAACTTTTTCAAATCTTCTTCTGTCGGCTCAATTTGCGGAATTTCCATCTCATTTTTAAGCTCGGAAACCTTTATTTCCAAATTTTCTGCAGATACCTTTGTTGCGTCAGATGTAGTATCAATGAATTCTAATTTAGAGTCCATAGACTCAATTAAAGCTTTTATACTAAGCAGTTGTGATTGAGTCAAATCAATACCTTCCAGTTTTAAGCATATTTTCTTATTTTGAGCCTCAGGCATTTCCAAAATAGAACTTAATTCATAAATTACTTCTGCAGCATTACTCGCATTACTAAGGTTTACAATAAAACCGTCTTCAATAAAACCGTTATCCAAAATATTCTTCCCTTTGCTATTTATATATGATTAGTTACAAAAAAATAATACCCCAAATAAATATCAAGTTCAAGATATTTTATAAAAATAAGCATGCCTGAGCATGCCAAAAAACCACCAAAAAAGCATGCTATTTAAAATTATTTACAAAAATTAACAATTACAAAATCATGAAAACGCATGTGTAGCATGGGTTTCCATGATTTTCATGGCTAAAACCATGTAACTATAAGCATTTAAGATTTTTAGGACGCCCAAAACACTTGACTATGGCGCATCTTAAGAATTGTTGCGAAATATTAACGTTTGGCTAAAATACCCTTGCAAAACGATTTTGAGACCTTACAATGAATATAAAGGCAAGCGATGATTGCTTTTCGGGTAGGAGTCAGGTCTAAGATTAAATAATAACCTGATATTTAAAATTCATAATCTAAAAATTAAATCGGAGGAAAACATAAGTGTTTAGAAGTCGTGACATGGGACGTGCGGTAGCAGTAAGAAGATGGACACCAACAGCGTTGGATTGTTATAAGAGAGGATGTAATTGTGAAGGATGTTTTTATAAAGATTTCTTTTCAGGTTCATCTCAAAAATGCCAAATGAAGGCTTCAGTGTTAGAGTTAGTTAGAGTTTTGGGTACACCTGACGTAGAATTACAACAATTTATTTCAGATTAGTTAATATTATATAACTCTATAATTGATTTTATTTTTTTTTTCTAGTATCCTAACAGTAAGTTTTCTAAAATTAATATTGGAGGCATTTAAATGCGTATACACGTAAACGGAAGAAACATTGAAATTACTGACGCTATTAAAGCGTATGTAAAAGAAAAAATCGGTAAAGTAGCAACACATTACGACCAAATTCAAGGTGTTGAAGTAATTTTATCAGTGATAAAAAACCCATCCGCTGCTGAAAAACACATTGCTGAAGTAAGATGCAGCTTAGATAAAGTAAAATTACATTTAGAAGAAACCGCAGAATCAATGTATGCAAGTATTGATTTACTTTCAGATAAACTTTTAAGACAAGTTAAAAAAGTAAAAGATAAATCTTTATCTTCCAATAAAGCATCAATCAGAACTGATTCAGTAGAAACCGAAGGCGATGATGACGAAATTGTAGTAGTTGAGGCTATTTCTGAAGAATAATGCTTAACGGTAAAAAAATCGTTGTTATTATGCCTGCATATAATGCGGAACAAACATTAAAACAGACTTATGATGAAATTTACCGTGAGTTTGTTGATGAAATAATTTTAGTTGATGACAGCTCTTTAGATAACACTAAGGAGCTGTCAAAGTCTTTAAATATAACAACAATCGTACATAAAGAAAATAAAGGTTATGGTGCAAACCAAAAGTCATGCTATAAAGCCGCACTAAAAGCAAATGCGGATATTGTTATAATGCTGCATCCCGATTATCAATACACACCAAAATTAATACCAGCCATGGCATCTATGATGGCATTTGAACAGTATGACTCCGTATTAGCATCACGCATGCTCGGACGTTCTGCCATCAGAGGCGGCATGCCTGTTTACAAATACATTGCAAATAAATTTTTAACTGCATTCGAAAACTTTTTTTTACAAGAAAAATTATCTGAATATCACACAGGTTTTAGAGGATTTACAAAAGAAGTTTTAAAAGAACTGCCTTTGGAAAGTTGTAATGATGATTTTATTTTTGACAACGAAATTATAGCTTTAATGTTCTTGAATAAATACAATATTGGTGAAATTTCGTGTCCTACAAAATATTTTAAAGAAGCATCATCAATAAACTTTTTACGTTCATGCCAGTATGGTTTTGGAGTACTTTTTGTAAGTATTTTATACAGATTAGCTAAAATGGGAATACGTTTGGGAATTTTTAAACAAAACGGTAAAAAGCTTAATCTTGAAGAAGAACTGACTTATTACTACAAAGAAATTTAATAAATAACAAAATACTAAAAAACATTAAGGATGCTTTTTCAAGGCGTTCTTAATGTTTTTTAGTAAAAAGTTAAGAATTGTAACAAAAATTACAAATCTTGAAATCGGAGATTTTAAAAATACTTTATATAGGAGTAAGAGTGAGATGAAAAGTTAGAGGTATTAGAGTATGGCAGTAACAGAATTACAATTAAACAATCAGACAGTAGACGGAGCTATTGTTCCAACAGAAAACAATCCTGAATTTATTGACAGATCAGATTTATTATTTTCATATATGAATATGGTTGCATTCAATAACAAAGTAGATTTAAAACTTAACTAGATTTAATTTAAATAAATTAGTGAAAAAGATTTTCATACTTATACTAACTAACTACTCATACTTACACACACACTACCTACCTTTAAAAATGTTTTATCAAAAACATGTGCCTGATTTCAAAAGAAAACAGGCTTTTTTTTGCGTTATTCGCATATGATAAATTAGCTTTTTAAATTTTTAAAAATATAATAATCATTTAATTAATTGATTGCCATATTAAAAAAAATCATTAAAATAGTAGTATGAAAAAATTACTGTTATTTTTATTTATCTCAACAATTTCAATCATGCCTGCATTTGCAGACATTGACTATGTAAAGATTTATAATGATTTAGAAAATCCTACTTTTCAATATGTTCACGGTATTGACCCTGATCAGTATTTCGACATTAAAAATTACGCTTGGGCCCCATATCCTTTGTTCAGATTAAATCAAGAAGTTTATTTCAAAAAGCAAAAAATCGAACCCGGATATTATCTGCTCACACCTCGTGAACACGAAGGTAAATGGTATGTTTTATTTAAAGAAAACGGTGTTGTAAAAGCAACAATTCCATGCTACAAAGATGAAATTGTTCCTCCAACATTTTATGCTGAAAATTTACCAAAAGAAAAATTAACGCCTTCTCAAAAAATTCACATAGGATTTGTTAATCTTGTAGGAAAAGTAAATTCTGCAAAACGTAAAAAAGCACCGAATACTTTCCTCGAAGTAGAAGATTTAGACGATGATTTTATGTCTATGACAGTGTACTACGGAAATAAAAGATATTATATCCTTTTACGTTCAAAAATGCTTTAAGTTAGTTTGTGGTTAAATAGAAAATCGGGCGGTTTTTTCTTTGAAAAAACCGCCCGCTTCATTAGAAATCAAATATTCAAGTCCATCGTCATCTTCTTTTATCTTGTCGATAACCATTTTTGCCATTTCTTTTGCAATAATGCTTTGAGTAGCTTCCGGACAATTCTGTAACATTGTCATTGCCGTTTTAAGAGTTCCGTCAATATCGTACCAGCGTCCGTTTCTTGAATCGCTTTTACCTGATTGAACGGCAGAAATAACATCTTCTACAGATTCATACTTATCATTTTCAATATTGTGTTCAATAATAATTTTGATAAGATTTAAAGCTATTCTGATTTGTGTTTCATCGTCAGAATGTTCAAGCGTTTCCATTGCTTGTGATAAAACCGGATCTTTATCATACCAACGGCGATGTTGAGTTGAATATTCTTCTTTCATTTGATCTTCCATGAGTGCCTCCTTATAATTATCCTTGTTTGAACGTTACGCCTTTATTACCTTTTGGATATTCCCATTTTATTGCTTGTTTTGGGCAAGCAATTCTGCAGGCTCCGCATTCAAGACAATTTTCGTAATTTACTGTTAAAGTTTGTTTTTCTTCATCCCATTCCCAAACATTTGCGGGACAAATAAAAGTGCAAACTTTCTTACTACAATTTTTACATTTTTCCAGGTCCGGTGTCAAGTGTGAAATATTATCACATGTATATTTTACCTTAAACAATTTATCATTTAAACTCATTTTAGAACCCCCAAAACAAGCTTTATAACTGCAAAACCATCCTTCACAAGTTCAGAAAAATTTCTGTCTGTAAATATTGACTTTATGAAGTTTCTAAACTTATCACGCTTAACAATGCTATCTGTTGCAGTAAACATTTCAAAAAAAGCATTAACTTTTTTAATATAATAATCAGTAAAAGATTTTCTTCTCTTGTGCATGGTCGGCATAAGATTTTTATAACTTTTCAAATCCTTCATTATGAATGAATTTTCGAGTTTTGATTTGTAAGTTTTTAAAGTTTTTTCAGAAAAATCATTTTTATCTATTGCTTCAATTGCTGTTTCGGCTGCCAATTTACCGCTAATCATCGCAAGATTTGTACCTTCCCAATGAATATTATCTACAAGTGAAGCTGCATCACCTGCAACCATAACGCCATCGCCATAAAGTTGAGGTATTCTGTTGTATCCGCCCTCCGGAATAAGATGTGCAGAGTATTCAATTAATTCACCGCCCTCTATTAATTTTGAAACAGAAGAATGTTCTTTTAATTTGTCTAAAAGTTCATAAGGTTTAATTTCTTTTTCGCATAATTCGTCTAAAGCAACACCGAGTCCTATAGTCACAGAATTTTTGTTTGTATACATATAACCCAAACCAAGCATTGAGTGCATAGGATATCCTATTATTTCAGTTATACAGCCTTCGTTTTCCGATAAATTAAATCTTTCATTAATTATTTCAGGGCTCAGTTTTATAACTTCTTTAACTCCCAAAGCAACATCTTGAGGTTTGTAATCTTTTCTTAAGCCCAATTGATGTGCAAGAAGTGAATTTACACCATCTGCAAGAATTACAATATCAGCGAAATAATCTTCAAGTTCTGTTTTTACGCCGATAACTTTTTTACCTTGCATGATTAATTCTTCAACAACGGTTTCTGTTACAATAGTAACCCCTTCTTTTTTTGCTTGTTCTGCCATCCATCGGTCAAACTTTCCTCTTATCACAGTATAACTGTTTTCGGAATTACCTTTTGAATGAGATATAGTTGTATCTTCATTTTCAGTCAAAAGCATATATTTATGTTTTGTATTATTTCGTTCTAAAGGTGCAGATTGTTCAAAATCAGGAAAAATTTCTTTTGTAGGCTGAGTATAAATTGCACCGCCAAAAACATTTTTGCTTCCGCAAAAAGTTCCTCTTTCAATTAAAACAACCTCTTTTCCTGCCCTTGCAAGAGTAACACCTGCAGAAATTCCTGCAGGGCCTCCGCCCACTATTAAAACTTGTGTTTTATTGTCCATAAATATATTATACTTTGTCTAAATATTATTTTTAATTAACAAGATGAGCTATATCAATCGCAGGTTGTCTTTGTTTCCCAATTTAAGGATGCTGCACATTTTAAGTAATCCATATTTCCGTTAGTTAGAACCCAATTTGTTGCATACAAGTAATTAGAAACGTTAAAGGCATTATTTTCAGCCCTATCAGAATCCAGTTTTCCGAAAGGAAGTACAGAATCAGTATCAGGATTTAACACAAAACCAAATATATTTTTACCTAACGTTACACCATTCATACCGTCAGTTGCTATTATTATTTGACATTTACCATCAGCCTCAGCGTTGACTGCAATTAACGAACCATCTTTCAATTCATATTTTGTATAACTATTAAATCCTTTAACAGGAAAAGAAGTATTTGTTCTTGAAATTTCCAAAAACTCTACTAATCTGTCTCGATATTCTGTTTTTTTTGTATCATCATCAGTATTTGACGTAAACCATTCATTGTAATTTCCGTATCGCAAAACTGCCTGCTTATGTGCTGAATTCAATTCATTTTGAAATTTTTGTAATTTAATAACCGTTTGATCTTCGCTGTATTTATCGTTTAAATTTGGCAGGGTCAAAGCTGCAACAGTACCGATGACTGCAATTACAATCAAGATTTCTGCAAGTGAAAAAGCTTTTTTAAACATATTAATTTACCTCTTTTTTTACATTTTCTATTTGCTTAATAGAGAAATTAAATCTTATTAAATAATAAACGCCGACAATAGTCAACATAATCATTAAAATTCCTTGATGAATTGTTGAAATAGCAAGCGTTGTTGATTTATCAATACCGTATATTCCAAGAGCTATAATGTATGCGTACTGATATGGCCCGAGAAAAACGGATGTTGACGGCAGCATGGTCGAAAATGAGATTAAACTTATTACGAATAACGATGCCGAAAACGGAAGTGATAAGTTAAAACTCGAAATAATCAAATATGCTACATAACATTCTATTCCCCAAATTAGCGCACTCATAACAGCTGATTTAAAAGTTAGTTTTAAACTGTCTAAAACTTCAAAACCTTCCATAAATGAATTAGCATGTTTATTCAAACTCTGAATAACACCACATAGTTTTTCAAGTTTTATTTTTCTTACAAAGTTTTCGAGTTTTTGACAAATCCAATCGATTTTATTGAATTTAAATATTAGATAAAAAGCAATCATACTTCCTATAAAAATAAAGCCTATAGTACAAGCCAGGCTTGTTATAATAGGATTTTTTGAACAATAAAATAACACAGCAAACAACAAAATAAAAAATACACTTATTCCGTCTTGGGTTCTTTCAAGAATAATAGAACCAAAAAGTTTCATCTTTTTTTCATTTTTATTTTCGCCTAAATAATAAGCTCTATAAACATCTCCGGCCCTTGCGGGTAAAAATATATTCAGCATACTGCCAACTAAAAATACTGCGCCAAGGTGATATGGAGAATATTTTTTATCATCCATAAGTAAGGCTTTCCACCTTATTCCTCTCAAATACATCGTAAAATAATACAAAACTGTAATAGGAATTATGTATTTGAAATTAAACAATTTAAAAGTTTCAATCAATTTTGTTAAATCGATTTTGTAAAAAATTAAAACTAAAAATATAATAGTTATTAAAAATGCTAAAATTTTCTTTTTACTCATAGTCGGATTTTACCATAACATCAATAAAAAAGCCAATTGTAACAATAAATACTTGCATAATAAATCATATTATATTTAACCATTTCTTAAAGTCGTATAATGCCTGATTTTTACTATTTTTGATGTATTTATTAAGTTTTGTTAAGCAACATGAAAATAAAAAAGCAATTTTTTTGTAAAAAAATACTTTTATAAAGTACGAGCGATAATTAAAGAGGTTCAAAAATGTACAAAAACGCAACTGATTCTATTAAATATAATTCAAGCAATGTTTTGGCTTCAATCTCTGATGAACGCTCTGAAATATCAAACAAAGCTTTTGGTGATTATTTAAGAAGAATTAAACTTAACAAATCATACAAAAATAATAATAGTGCTCAAATTCTTGAAGAACTATTATTCTAAAGATTTTTTAAACAAGCACAAGGCTTGATAAACATTTAGGGAAAAAGGAAAAGGTAAGTAAAATTTGTAGGTTATTTTAAGCGGTCTTTAGACCGCTTTTTATTTTGTATAAAAATATAATTGGAATATATACAAACTTATATTAATTGTATGTTTTGAACAAAAAAATAAGGTGACTAAATCACCTTATTTTTTGTTAATAAATATAATATAAACTTAGTGGCAAGATGTATTATTAACACCATCTAATACAATATTAGAATCGTTACATTTACCATTTTTATCTGCTTTTAGATATTCAAGATTATCAAAATCTAAAACCCATCTTGCGCAATACTGATAAAATACATTCTTACCAACACACCCACTATAATCTTCAGTATCAGATGGGTATATACCACCACTTGTTATATCAAATTCAAAAATATCATAACCATCCTTATTTTTACCTTTTTTAGAACCGTCTAGGTCAACATTAATTTCGCCATAATATTTTAAATTTGGATAATGAGTTGAATTGCTTTCATATTCCATAACAATATATCTTATCTCAACACCATCAGCTAAAACTATATCATAAAGCCAACCATCATCTTCACTTCCTTGTTTTGATATTTTCAGAAATTCTAAAATTCTTTTACAAAACCTTTTAGAATCGTCATCGCTTATGTCATTTTCATTGCCAGATTTATTCCACTCTGTTACTGGACCATAAACAGCTTGTGCCCTATCAAAAGCTTCACTTAATGATGAATAAATCTTTTTAACTTTAGTTACGGTTTCTTTGTCGCCTGTTGCATGGTTAAGGTTTGGCAGTGTGAGTGCTGCAACAACACCGATGATTCCAATTACGATTAAAGTCTCAGCTAAAGTGAAGGCTCTAAGGCACTGGGGCACTAGGGCACTAAGTTTTTCTGTGA
>CAYLHN010000051.1:0-12683 GCA_964383455.1 uncultured Muribaculaceae bacterium
GTTTAAAAACGGTACAGAAAAAATGGAAAAATAAATAAAACAGATTCACAGAGAATTTTCTACTGTAAGAAAAGGCATAGCAAATACTGTAATGTTAGATAAAGTTATGGTTTATTACTATGTCGCTCCAACACAATTAAAACAAATGGCGCAAATTACTGTTCAAGAAGGTACAACTCTTGCAATTGCACCTTTCGACAGAAGCGCACTTAAAGAAATTGAAAAAGCTTTAATTAAAGCTGAATTAGGCGTATCACCTAACAATGACGGTTCTACAATCAGATTAAACTTTCCGCCTTTAACAGAAGAAAAAAGAAAAGAAATTACAAAAGACGTTAAAAAATATGGTGAAGAAGCTAAAGTAGCAGTAAGAAATGTTCGCCGTGACTTAACTGATGAATTAAAGAAAATCGAAAAAGCAGAAAATCTTCCTGAAGATGTTGTTAAAGATAATCAAGATAAAATTCAAAAGTTAACTGATAAATATACAGGCATTATTGATAAAGAAGTTTCAGAAAAAGAAAAAGAGGTTATGACTGTATAATGGACAACTGCCCAAAATCAATTCTTAGAGTAATAACAGGATTTATATTCGGCATTATTGCACTTGCATGTATGATTTTTGGCGGATTATCACTATTACTGCTTATAGGATTGATTGTTTATTTGTGTTCAAAAGAATACGTTGATATTCTTAAACACAAGGGCTTTTATCCAAGTATGAAAGTTATCCTATTTGCAGATGCTGTTTTTGCAATAATAGCATATTTAAACAAATTCAGTCTTGTACCCGTTGCATTTACAATAGGTACAATTTCTGCATTTATGTGGGTATTATTCAGAGGCAGACAACCTTACATAGCAAATGCAGCAACAACAATTTTGGGATTTGTTTATAGCGGATGGTTTCCTTTGCACCTTTTATTTTTAAGAGATTTGGGTGCAGACAACCATACTTCAATGCAATTATTATTTAAAACAGATATATTTAATGCAGGATTCGGCTATGTATTATTTATGTTTTTACTTGTAATACTAACAGACGTAGGATGTTATTATTTCGGAGTAAACTTGGGAAAACATAAACTGGCACCCGTTATTAGTCCTAACAAAACTATTGAAGGCTCATTGGGTGGAGCTTTATGCGCAATAATAGGCGGTTTTATAATAGCTTATTTTATAAAATTGCCTTGGTATCACGCACTAATTGCAGGATTTTTGGTAACTGTATGTGCACAAATCGGTGATTTATGTGAATCGTTAATAAAAAGAGATGCAGGCGTTAAAGATTCAGGTGATTTACTTCCGGGACACGGCGGATTTTTAGACAGAACCGACAGTTATATATTTACGATACCTGTAATGTATTATTACTTTGCATTTTTTGTACAAGATAATATTATTTTGACAACTATAAATTTTGTAAAAGGATTATTTTAGTGCAAAAAGATTTAGAAAAAATATTTAAAATAAAAATTACGGATGAGTCTTTGTTTATAAAAGCACTGACTCATCCGTCTTTTACGAAAGAAAATAATATAAGTTCACTGGAAAATTATGAAAGATTGGAATTTTTCGGAGATTCTGTTTTAAAACTTGCAGTTTCTGAAAAATTAATAAAAAAATATCCCGATTCAAATGAAGGGGATTTATCAAAAATACGTTCAATAATTGTTTCCGATGCAATTTTGGCAAAAGTTGCAGAAGAAATTAATTTAACAAATTTAATAATTTTGGGTGAACATGCAGAAAAAACTGGCGAAAGAAATTGTACTTCAATAAAAGCGTGTGTATTTGAAGCATTATTAGGAGCTTTTTATTTAGATAATAAAAAAGAAGAAATTTTTGAATTTTTATCAAAAATTCTTGAACCTTATATTAACGAAGCAAAAGCAAATTTTGCAAAATATAATTCAAAAGAAATTTTACAGGAATATACACAAGGAAAAACAAAAGAATTGCCAAAATATACTCTGCTTGAAGAATTCGGACCAAAACACTCTCCGACATTCAAAGTTCAAGTAATGTATCAAAACAAAATTCTTGCAACTGCAGAAGGTAAAAGTAAAAAAGATGCAGAACAAAAATGTGCTTACGAAGCTTGTGTAAAATTAGGAGTAATAAATGAATAATATTATCGTTTCACCATCAATTTTATCGGCAGATTTTGCCAATTTAGAAAGAGATATAAAACTTGTTGAAGATAACGGAGCAGACTGGATACACGTTGACGTTATGGATGGTCATTTTGTACCAAACATTACAATAGGTATTCCGGTTGTAAAATCTTTAAAAAGATTTGCAAAAAAAACTTTAGATGTGCATTTAATGATAGAAAATCCTGAAAAATATATTGAAGATTTCGCTGCATCAGGTGCGGATATCATAACATTTCACTATGAAGCGGTAAAACCTGAAAATATTGAAAAAATCTGCAACAAAATAAAATCTTTAGGCTGTAAAGCAGGTATTTCAATAAAACCTAAAACTTTACCTGAAGTTTTAATTCCGTATTTAAATTTTGTTGATATGGTGCTTGTAATGACAGTTGAACCGGGTTTTGGCGGGCAAGCATTTATGCAGGATTGCGCTGAAAAAATTCCTGAAATCAGAAAACACGCTAAGAACGACTTGATAGTACAAGTTGATGGCGGAATTAATGATAAAACTTCAAAAATTTGTATCTCACTCGGTGCAAATTCACTTGTTGCTGGAAGTTATATTTACAAAAGTAAAGATGTAAAATCGGCAATAGAATCCTTGAGAGCATAATATGACAAAAAAGGGGCAAATTTTTAAAATACATTCAGATTTTTATTACGTCAATGCTGACGGAATTGATTTTGAATGTAAATTGCGCGAGGTTTTGAAAAAACAAAAACAAAAAATTGTTGTCGGAGATTATGTAGAATTTGATAACGGTGCAATTGAAAAAGTTTTACCAAAAAAAAATTATATTCCACGCCCAAATGTTGCAAATATTGACCAAATTGTAATTATTTCCGCAGTCAAAGAACCGGAACTTAATTTTAAACAGTTAAATCGCTATATATGTTTCGCAAAATACTATAATATACCGACTAAATTATGTTTTAACAAAAGCGATTTGTCTTCAGATGACAGTACTATAGAAAAAGTTTTTCAAATATATGAACCGTTAGGTTATGATATTGTTTTTACATCTGCAAAAGAAAATGATGGTATCGAAGAATTTAAAGAAATATTAGAAAATAAAATTTCGGTTTTCTGCGGAAATTCAGGTGTAGGTAAATCCAGTTTAATAAATGCAATAAACCCTAATGTTAATTTAAGAACAAAATCAGTATCAGAAAAAACCGAACGCGGAACACATACAACAAGACATTGCGAAATAATTAGTATAACAGAAAATACCAAAATAGTTGATACTCCGGGATTTAGTAATTTAAAATTTGATTTTTTAATGCCTGCAGAAGTTGGTAATTTATTTGATGAAATAAAAAAGTATAAGAGTTATTGCAAATTTGCAGATTGTCTGCATGACAAAGAAACAGGCTGTGCCGTTTTAGAAAATCTTGATGAAATTGATATAAGCAGGTACCAAAGTTATCTTGCATTTGTTGAAGAAGCAAAAGAATACAAAGAAAAAGTTAAATATTCAGGTACAAAAAAAGAAAGAGAATCAAATTTTAAACAAAAACACGATAAAATTGCAGTAAAAATAAATACTAAAAAACGCGAAAGCGCACGAAATACAACTAAACAATTAATAAGTAAAAAGGTACACGAGGAATAAAATGGAAGAATTAAGAAAAAAAATTGAAAAAAAACTGGACGAATATTTACCTGTAAAATATCCTGAAGAAATATTCGAATCAATGAGATACAGTTTACTTGCAGGCGGAAAAAGACTTCGTCCTGTCATGTGTTTGGAAGCTTGTAAAGTTTTTGGCGGAGACACAGAAAAAGCCATGCCGACAGCTTGTGCATTTGAAATGCTTCATACACAAAGTCTTATTCACGATGATTTGCCTTGCATGGATAATGATGATTACAGACGTGGAAAATTAACCAATCATAAGAAGTTTTCTGAATCAACAGCGGTACTTGCAGGCGATGCATTGATAAGTTTT
Organism: uncultured Muribaculaceae bacterium; assembly: GCA_964383455.1. GTDB lineage: Bacteria > Cyanobacteriota > Vampirovibrionia > Gastranaerophilales > Gastranaerophilaceae > UBA6984. The sequence goes on from CAYLHN010000051.1 coordinate 4,113, forward strand.
GGTATACAACTTATTTTAGAAAAATCAAATCTTTCTGCTGAAACAATTTTGAAAGTTATAAAAGAATACACAATTGCAGCAGGTGCATACGGCATTATTGCAGGGCAGATTGTCGATATAGCAATGGAAGGTAAACCATATGATGCTGAGACTTTAGAATATATTCATACTCATAAAACTGCTGATTTATTTAAAGCCGTGCTTAAATCTGGTGCAATAATTGCAAATGCAAAGGATGAACAAATTAAAGCTATGGAAGATTTTGGTCAAAAATTGGGATTTGCTTTTCAAATTTGCGATGATGTTTTGGATGAAATTTCAACATTTGAAGAAATGGGCAAAACTTTAGGAAAAGATAAAAACGCGGGTAAATTAACATATACAGCATTATTTGGTCTTGAAAAATCAAAATGTAAAGTTAATTGCCTTTTGGATGAAACATATGATATACTTAAAAAACAGAAAATTGATTCTGAAATATTTAATTCAATAATTAGTTCCATAAAAGAAAAGGTTAACAAGTGATGGGAAATTTAGCTGCACTAATTGTAAATACAGGCATGGAAGCTTTACTGGCCGGTTGTTTAGCAGCAATTTTGGCACAAATTTTAAAATTTTTAATAAATATTCTATTTAACAAAAAAGTTGATTTCAGAGTATTTACAACAACAGGCGGAATGCCTAGTTCTCACTCGGCAGGGGTTGTGGCATTATCATTTTCTGTAGGTATAATGTCAGGATTTATGTCACAAATATTTGCCGTTTCACTTGGTTTTGCTTTCGTAGTAATGTATGATGCAGCAGGTATAAGGCGAGCCTCAGGAAAAATGGCCGTATGCTTAAACAAAATTATGGAAGATTTTTACAAACATGATATTAATGCGGCAGGTACAAAATTGAAAGAACTTTTAGGCCATACGCCGGTAGAAGTATTTTGCGGGGCAATTTTAGGTGCAGTGTTTGCATTTTATTTCCATTATCTGTTGCTTTCTTTAGTAGGATAATCTATGAAAATAATCAATTTTAAAGGATTTACTTTAGCTGAAATGCTTATTGTAATGGCCATAATAGGTATTATGGCAATGCTTGCTATCCCAACAGTTATAAAAACTAGCAGAGATAGAGCTTATGCTGACATGCTGAATAAAGTATATAATAAAATTGAAAGTGCTTTAATTTTAAATAAAATTTTGAATATTGATGTCAGCAGTTACGAAATATATGCAATTTCCAATGATATGGATTCTGAAGAACTTTCAAAATTGTTTAAAGAAAAATTGAAAGTTATAAGAGATTGCGGATATTCTGAAATTGGTTGTTTTGGAGATACAAATTTAACAGGATATAAAATACGTTTGGTAAGCGGAGAAGGTATTTTAACAAATAATGATTTTCGTGGAAATTTTGACCCTGTTGATTTCAAAAATGGTATTTTAGGCGCTACTTATATAGATATTGACGGGCCATCCGGTACTAATAAAGCAGGAATCGACCAATTTGGATTTTACACAACATATAAAGGTTTAATTCCTATGGGCGGCCCTCAAGACAATATCGTACCGTTTTCAAAATGTCTGTCAGAAGGCGGTTTTGCATGCTCAGCTTGGGTACTCATAAACAAAAATATGGACTATAACAATTGTCCTAAAGTTTTAAATTGGGAAAATAAAAAAAGCTGTAATTAATTTTATTATTTTTGTAAATTAATGTAAATTTTTTTAAATGTAAATATTTTATTTAGCAAAAATTTTTTTTATGAATTTTTATGCAAGAGTAATATCATGTCTAAATAAAAGAAGAAGGAAATATTAATGGACAACATGCAAGTAAACGTTGTAAATTCAGCAGCACAAGTAAAACCTAAAACCACAGGAAAAACTGTTAAAACCACTCAAAAACAAGCACCTGATACTTTTGAAAAGAAAAGTTTTAATATTGATAATGCAATGCAAACATTGCAGCAATCAAAGTACATGGCAAGAAATAAAGATAAATATGTAGAAATAAGTAAATTTAAAGAAGCTGATCTTAAGACTTTACGTACAATATTAACTCATGAACCTAAAAAATGGGGTTCAATAAGCAAATTAGCTGCATCACCATATGTTAGAAATAACACGGTTATAGACTTAGCATCAAGAACACCAAAAGTTTTGGAAACAACAGTTCCATTTGCAACAGAAGTTCAAAAATCAGGTAAGGGGGCAAAATATAAACCTAAAGAAATTACAATGCTTGCGGATATTGCGTCTATATATGGTCCTCGTACATTAAATGCGGTAAAACCTCTTATAAAAACACAATTATCAGGTGAAGATGTTTTATCAATAGCTGTTACACCTGGTTTGGCTAAAAATTCAGATAAAATTGCTTCAAAAGTTCTTGATATGGAAAATGCACTTGGAAATAATTTAAAAGAAATTACATTTTCAAGTGATATATACGATGAAAAATCGTATTTGATTCAAGCATCTTCAAAAGACTATAAAATTAATACCGAAATGCTTGATAAAGATTTAAATCGTCAAGCAATCGAAAATATGTCTTTATATCAATCAAAAGGAAAACTTTATCAAATCAAAAAAGTAAATGATTTAAGAAACAATACAACTTCAAAAGTAAGACTAGAAGTAATAGACGGTTATCCTCAAGTTACACACGAAATCAGAGTTGTGAAAGATAATGACGGAAAAGTTGTAAGAAAAGAATATACTGCACCATCTGATGTTCCCGGTGTATTCGATATAAAACATATTGATGCAAACGGAAAAGAAACAGTTGTAAGCGAAGGAAGAATTGATAAAAAGACAGGTATTACAACAGTTAAGAAAAATATGACATCACTGGACGGAACAAAAACAACTTATTTTTACGAAGATGATCCGCAAGGTAACAGAATTTCAGAATACAAAATTGTTGATAAAAACGGTAAAGTTCTATTGAATAACAACAATACGTTTGAAGTTGTTAATGAAAACAAATTTATTTCAACAAAAAATGACCAAAAATATAAAATTACTATCGATGAACATAATTTAAGAGTTCTTGATTTAAATAATACAAAACGTCATATAAAAATTAATATTGATAAAAAAATCGAAGGCAACAAAAAAGAAATTCTAAAATCTTTAAAAGCTATGCCTGGTGAAGAATTATTCAAATTGTCTCAGTCAACTAAAAAATTAGTGGGTACCAAAGATGTTTTAGAATCATATTATGATCCGGGTGATAAATCTATACACTCAGGAAGCCATTTATTCGTAATAATGCACGAATTAGGTCATGCAAGAGACTTTAGAGATGTTAATAACTCAAGTGACGACTCATTTGAACGTACTCTATATAAATCAATTTCAGGAAATCCTGATATTCAAAAAACTTATGAACAAGAAAGAAAAGCTTTCAATAAAGCGTTTCCTGATACTCAAAGAGACCATATTGATTACTTTATTAACAAAACAACTCACTATGGCGGAGAATTAGGCGGTTTAGGTGAAACAATTGCTGAATCTAATGCGTTATTGACAACACCTAAGACTCACGAAGTATTAGGTATAAGATCACAATATCTGCAGCAATACTTCCCAAGAACAATTGCGTTGTTAGATAAAGTTTCAAATGAAACATTACCTAAAAAAGCGGTCAAAGCAAAATAATTAATGTAAGATAAAAAGACAATTACCAACTTGGGTGATTGTCTTTTTTATGCGGATGATGTATAAAAAACTTTATAATATAAATTAAAATAAAAAGGAGAAATTAATGGAACAAAATGAAAATGAAAACCAAAATTTAAATGAACAAGAACAATTCAAAGAATGTCACTGTAATGAAGAACATCATCACCACAATCATATGTACTGCAAAGAAGGTTGTTTAAAATATTTATTAATATTTATAGGTACAATTATTGGTGCATTTTTAGCATTTTATTTTGTTGCGGATTTTACTATGAAATCTTTATTTAATCCTTATCATCAAATGCATCGTGCAGAAAAAATGATGCGTGATATGGATAAACAATTTGACAAAGATTTTAACAAAAGTTTTGAAAAATTTGAAAAAGATATAGATGTTGTAGGTAAAATGGTTCCAAACCCTGTAAACATAGCAGAAAATACAGATTCTTATGTTGTAACTATTTCATTAAAACCATTTGGAAATACTTCTAAAAATATCAACATAAATGTAAGCGATGATAACATTTTAAAAATAGAAGGTAATAACCAATACAAAAAAGGCAATAAAGAAAATATGTTAAATATGGTGCAATCTTATCAACTACAAAAAAACGTTGATTTTGATAAAATGACTTCAAAAGAAGAACGCGGAAACTATATTGTAACAATACCGTTTGATGCAGATTAATATAAAAACAAAATATTAAGAAAAATTTACAAACATGCTGTAAACAAGTCAATTCTTGTTATCAGCATGTTTTATTATATGTGTGTAGGTAGAATTATTATTTATTGGAAGGTAATAAAATGACTTTGATTTCAACACAAAAAGTAGGTTATGAAGGTGGTCTGGCACGCGATAGAGAACGTCTAGCTAAACTTACAAGACTTTGCACATGTGATGGAGACGGATTTGTTACAAAACCAAAAATGCCTACAGGGTTAGCCGCAGATGTGTTTGTTTGCGATGGAAAAGAGTGTGATGAAAAAACATCAAACCGTAAAAAACTTGTTTCAACAGCAGTTTTGTTAGCGGGTGGCGCAGTAATCGGATATTGCTTAAAAGGCCCTATCGGTAATTGTGTAAAAGGTTTATCAGATAAATTTACAAAATTTTTCTCAGAAGGTAAACCTGCTGAATATTTACAAAAAGCAAAAGATTTAGTAATGAGCAAAAAATAGAGATATATATAGGAAAGAATAAGGAAAAAACAGATTATTAGGCGATTTGAAAATCGCCTTTTTTATTTATGAGAAAAATTAAAAACTATGTATGTTCTTTAATTAAAATACCCTTTTTAACAAAAATCAATATATCAGTAGGCTCTTTTATTTCACCTTTTGAACACAATTTACCGTTAAAATTATAAAGATTATATTCTTCATCAGTCAAATTTTCGATTATATCTTGATATTTTTTCATTTCTACAACATCTACAACAACAATTGGAGCCAAATTAATCGCATTTTTATAAACTTTTTCTTCAGCGCCGTATTGCCACTTCCAATAAGATTGGTCAAAGTTTTTATAAATATTATGTTTAAAATAAGGTTGTATCGCAATTGTTCTGAAACCAAGACCGACCATATCATATTTATCTAAATTATTTTCTTTGATAAATTGATAAGCTTCATAACTGCCTGAAAATCTATGAAATAAATCAAAACAAATACACTTTAAAGACCAATTAATCTGAATAAAAGCCATAACTAAAAAGCAGGTAGTAAAAAGAACATTTGTATAATTGTATTTTATAATTTCATGATTTTCTTCGTTTAAAATCCATATAGTAAATATAAGAGTTAAGATAATATATCCGCAATGCCAATAATTAGCATAAACAGATGCCAGCACCAGTAAAATGCCTAAATTTAATGATAAAGCAAATATAAACTGATAAAGATTTTTACAATATAACATAAATGAAAGAATATATAATATTAAAATAAAACTAAATTTTATAAAATAATCATAAGAAAAATAAGTTAGATTAAAAAATCCTTTTACGCAGACAATAATTATACCTATAAAAGTTGGCATATGTAAAGAAACAGGAAAGGAACCATCCTGAGGTTTTATTAGCATTAATGCAGTTAACAACATTACTGTAATAATTGCAGTTATTAAAGATATACTTTTAAGATTAACCAATTTATTTTTTATAACGTCATATATTAAAAATAATAAAAGTATAAATGCTAAAACATAACAATGAGCACTAACATTAGATAATAGAATTAATAAAAATGCATAATACCCCATTTTATCAAGTCTTTGTTTAAATATAACTGCAATTAGAGCCAAAATAGGAAAAGCTAAAGAATAATTTCTTCCAAAAATCGCATATTGATAAGCAATAAAAAATGTAAAAGGAAATAAATACTTTATATATAACGGCAATTTTGATTTAAATAATAACAGAAAAACTCCAAATCCTGTAAATAATATCGGAATAATAAATAAAAATTTATATGGGAAATGAAAAATTTGAAGAAATTTTAGAATTAAATACCATAATATAGGATGGCCGTCATATTTAAGAACATCAGATATAAGTTCAAATACTGAAGAATCTCTTGCAATAAGCCAAGATTGAGCTTCATCAGCCCAAGCCTCGTGATTAATTCCGACAGTTAAAGATATAATTATCCATAAAACAAATATAATTATAGAAAAAATTTTTTCGAATTTCATATTTAAATATTATCATAAATATTTTGACTAATAGTTATACTATTGACATAAAATGTACTTTTTAATAAATTATTAATATAGATGTGTGGCACTCTGCCGAGAAAAACAATTAAGTATTGTTTGAGACAAATCAGATGTAGGCGAAGAATGAGCCTTACAGATGAGGGTACCGACGAAGTCGGTAGAGGAAGGTAGCTATAGCGCCTAACACAATAAATCTAACAATTTAATACGGGTTGACTCTTAATCAATTGGTCGCGGGTTCGAATACCTCCACACCCATTTTTTGTTGTTACATAATAAATAGGGCATTTTTCATAAGAAAAATGCCCTACTATTTTAATCATATAAAATTATATTTTCCAAGAATGCAAATATTCTTCCTGTTCAGGAGTAAGAGTATCAATTTTAACTCCCATTGCCTCAAGTTTAATATCTGCAATCATATAGTCAACTTCTTCAGGTAAAGTTAATAATTTGTTTGGTAATTTACCTTGATTTTTATCTAAATATTCAATTCCTAAATCTTGGTTAGCAAATGACATATCCATAACACTTGCAGGGTGGCCTTCTGCTGCAACAAGGTTAACTAAACGACCTTCTGCAATTACATAAATTGATTTTCCGTTATCCAATTTATATTCTTCTAAATTTGGTCTGATTTGTTTAATTTCAACGGCATGTTCTCTTAAACCTTTTACATTAATTTCGTGGTCAAAGTGTCCGCAATTACCTACAAAAGAGCCATCCTTCATCGTTAACAAATGTTCAACATCTACAACGTGTTTATCACCCGTAACAGCAATAAATACATCACCTTCTTTTGCAGCTTCTGCAATAGTCCTTACTCTGTAACCTTCCATTACTGCTTCTAATGCTTTTAGTGCATCAACTTCACAGACAATAACGTTTGCACCTAAGCCTTTTGCTCTTAAAGCACAACCTTTACCGCACCAACCATAGCCTGAAATTACAACAGTTTTACCTGCAAGCAAAATGTTTGCAGCTCTAAAAATACCATCCATTAAACTTTGACCTGTACCATAACGATTATCATACAAGTGTTTAGTCATACTTGTATTAACACCAACCGCAGGAGCCTTCATTTTACCTTGATCTTCAAGAGCCTGTAATCTGATAATACCTGTTGTTGTTTCTTCTGTTGAACCGATAATATGTTCTGCCAATTCAGGTCTTTCTTCGTAAATTGTTGACATAATATCGCAACCGTCATCAATAATAATGTCAGGGTTGTGGTCTAATGCGATTCTTACATGATTTCTATAATCTTCAACAGATTCGCCTGAACGACCGTAAACAGGAATATTCCAATATTTTACCAATGCTGCAGCAACATCATCTTGTGTTGACAGAGGATTTGATGCAACTAAAACCGCATCAGCGCCGCCTGCTTTCATTACTGTACAAAGTGCAGCCGTATCTTTTGTAACATGAACGCATGCTGATAATTTTAAACCTTTAAATGGTTGTTCTTTAATAAATCTTTCTTGAATTTTTCTCAATACAGGCATATCTCTTAATGCCCATTCTATATTATTTTTACCTTGTTCTGCTAAATTGATATCTTTAATATCACATTTCATTTCCATAGCTGTTGTCATAATTTCCTTCCTTATTTTTCATATGCTAAACTTATAGTTAAGTTTTCGTCCGTTGTATTTACTATTGCCCACCTTAGAGGGTCTTTTATATTTTGTTTTTTTAATTCGTTTTCTATATATTCTGTTGTAATATTATCAGTATTTGGAATTAAAATCAAATCCGAAACAATCATTCATTCAATCCTTACTCTACAGTTACAGATTTTGCAAGATTTCTTGGCTGATCAACATCTTTACCTAAAAATTCTGCAATATAGTATGCTAATAATTGAAGCGGAATAATTGCCATAATCGGTGAAATCATTTCGTGAACGTGAGGAACATTCAGAACATAATCAAACAAATCTTCCAATTTTTCATCAGTCGAATCGGTTAAAGCAATCATTCTTGCATTTCTGGCCTTTGATTCTTGCGCGTTTGAAAGTATTTTTTCATAAACTTTACCGCTCATCAAAATTGATAATACAGGTAATGTTTCATCCAGCATAGCAATAGGGCCGTGTTTTAATTCGCCGGCAGGATAACCTGTTGCATTTACTCTCGAGGTCTTTCCCGGGTTGAGGCAGGAAACCCT
>CAYLHN010000052.1:0-12670 GCA_964383455.1 uncultured Muribaculaceae bacterium
TCATTTACAGAAAAATTCATCTGTAATGTAGGTTCATCAATGTGAATTAAAGGTAAAGCCTGCGGATTATCAAGTGATGAAATTGTTTCTCCGATTTGAACATCAGGAAAACCTGCAATACCTACAATATCACCCGCAGATGCTTCTTCAATTTCAACACGGCCTAAATCGTGAAAACCAAACAATTTTGTAATTTTACATCTTTGAATAGAGCCGTCTGCTTTGATTAATGACAAAGTTTCTTGTGATTTCAATTTACCGTTTTTAATTCTGCCAATAGCAATACGGCCGACATAGTCATTGTAATCCAGTGTTGTTACATGGAATTGTAAATTTGCATCTGCATCGCCGTCGGGATGTTTAATATTTTCGATAATACAATCCATTAACGGCGCAATATTATCGCTTTCATCTTCAAGTTCTTTTTTTGCTATACCTTGCAGAGAACTTGCATAAATTACCGGAAAATCTATTAATTCTTCGTTATCCGTTAATTCAGTAAACAAATCAAAAACTTTATCCAGTGCTAAATCCGGTTCAGCCGCAGGTTTATCAATTTTGTTTATAACAACAATAATTCTCAAACCTAATTCCAAAGCCTTTGATAATACAAATCTTGTTTGAGGCATTGGACCTTCAGCCGCATCAACAATTAATAGGGCGCCGTCAACCATGCCTAATACACGTTCAACTTCACCGCCGAAATCAGCGTGGCCCGGAGTATCAACAACATTAATGTGATAACCTTTATAGTCTACAGAAATATTTTTTGAAAGGATAGTAATACCACGTTCTCTTTCAAGGTCATTTGAATCTAAAACACAAGCCTGAACTTGTTGATTATCTCTGAAAACACCGCTTTGCTTTAACATACAGTCAACCATTGAAGTTTTACCGTGGTCAACGTGAGCAATAATCGCTATATTGCGTAATTTTTCAATATCCATAATAATTCCGTCTTTTCTATTCTATGTGTACTACACATGAATATCATAAAAAAAATATCTACGCAATTTTTATATTTATTTCGTTCATACAGTTTATTTACAAACAAATTATTGTTATGTATAATCGTATAAGCAAGTGGCACTCCACTCCGAACCAATCTAAATTCACTATATTTAGAGAAAGGAGGATGCCTATGGATAACACCATAATGCTGATTTATTTTATAATATCATTATTATTCAATAAAATTGAACTAGCGTTTATGATTGTTATCATTACGCTAGTTCTTAAACGCTAAGAAATGTGGAGTCAAAAATATAATCAATTCCCGTTGATTATATGCCACTTGTTCTATTTATATTATTACATATTTTTTGAAAATTTCAAGACATGAGATAAAATTATGTTAGACACAAAAAAAATTTTAGAACTTTTTAATACTGCTTTAGCACACAAAAACAGAGGTGAATTAGAACAGGCGGCACTTTATTATGAAGAAGTTTTGAAATTAACTGACAGACTTCCTGAAGTTTATTTTAATTTAGCATTTGTATATATTGATTTAGACAGACAGGAAGAAGCAATAAAATGTTTAAACAAATTTTTGCAATTAGAGCCAAATGACACAGAAGGACATTTTTTCTTGGGCTCTGCATATTTTAAAACAAAAGACTACGAAAAAGGATTTCCTTATTTTGAATACAGAATAAGCAGAACACACGGAATACAGTCGCAAATACAACTTTATGGAGATTTATTCAAAAAAATTCCGTTCTGGCAGGGACAAGATTTAAAAGATAAAACAATTTACGTTTATTACGAAGCAGGTTTAGGCGATACAATAATGTATTTCAGATATTTAAAACTGCTTTCTCAATATTGTAAAAAAGTTTATTTTAAACCTCAAATTCCGCTTATCCCGATTTTTGCGGAAAATAGAGGAAATACGAAAATTATAATGAGATTAACGGAAGATATTGCGAATGAATGTGATTATCAGTGTCCAATAATGAGTTTACCTTATTATCTTGGTTTAAATAATCAAACAATATTTTATGAAAGCAGTGGATTTATAAAACCTGTGGCAAAAAAAGTTCAATGGTACAAAGAAAAATTTTTCAATAATGATAAATTAAAAATAGGTATAAAATGGCAGGGTAACACTTTCATTGGTGCAGAAAGAGCGATTACACCTGATAGTTTTGCAAAAATATTTGAATTACCGAATACTCAGGTTTATTCGGTTCAAGTTACAAATAATGAAGAAGAAGTAAAAACATTGCGTGGTAAGTATAATATTATCGATATTGCATCCACATTTAAAAATTTTTCAGATACAGCAGGCGCAATAGAAAATCTTGATATTGTAATCTGTAATGATACATCGGTAGGTCATATGGCAGGTGCAATGGGCAAAAAATGTTATATGATTTTACCAAAATATTACGACTGGCGCTGGCATATGGATATTTCTAAATGTGATTGGTATGACAGCATAAAGTTATTCCGCCAAAAAACATCTTGGGAAGAGGTTATAGAGCGAATTTACGAAGATATTAAGCATAGCGAATTTAAAAAATGAAAAAATTTATAAAAAAATTAATTAAAAAATACCAACGAAAATTTATGTATCTTTTTATGGCACTGATTTTTGGTACATTAGTTTATGCTTTAAATATGTTTGGGGTTATTAATTTTGATTTTGATATCAGTAATTTTAACGGATATAAAGAAAATAACAGCGGACATAAACACAATGAATTAGCGTATCAAGAGGTTTGGTGCAAAGCTCATCAGGGAATTACGGAATATAAAAACAGAGATTACACAAGAGTGGATTGCTTAACTAAAGATAATGCGGTTGAATTTGATTTTGCAAAAAAATGGGCAGAAAGTGTCGGTCAGGCCTTGCATTACCAGCTTATGACAGGAAAGCGCGGAAAAGTTGTATTAATTTTGGAAAATCCGACAGACAAATCAACTTATTATAAACGAGTTGAGGCGTTGGCAAAAAAATATGATTTTGATGTTGAAGCAATGACAATTGAAGATTTACACATTGACAAAAACGGCGAATGTCCTGTCAAAAAATGCAAATGCCATAAGAAGAAAATCTAAAAAATACAATTTTTAGGCACAATCTTTTTGAGATTCAAATGATTTGAAGGTTATAGTTATGCCTAATGCTCTCAAAATTTTTGAAAGAGTATCAAATCTGGGACTAATTTTATTAGAAAAAATGCGATATAAATTTTGACGATTTAATTTTGTATCTTCTGCAAGTTTAGTTATGCCGCCTTTTGCCTCAGCAACTCTTTGAATGGCTCTCATTAAAGATTTTGTATCACCATCTGCCTGGTATTCTTCTAATGCAGTTTCAAGATAAGCAATTGCTTCACAATTATCTTTCAGTGAATCGTTAATGAAATTATCCCAAGATGTTAAATTTTTATTATTTGGCATTGTTACTACCTCCATTATAATCTTTTAAATATGCTTTTGCTTTTTCAATATCTTTTGTTTGAGTTGATTTATCACCACCTGTAAACAAAATTACTAAAACATTGTCTTCTATTGTGTAATAAACTCTGTATCCTGCACCAAAAAATAATCTTAATTCATACAACTTATCACCGACAGCCTTTGTATCTCCAAAATTACCGTCAATTAATCTGTCAATTCTAAGTTTAATTCTTCTTTGAATTTTTAAATCTTTTATCGAATTTAACCAATCTAAAAAAGGTATTTTACCGTCGTCTGTTGTATAAATTGAAATTTTATATTGTTGCATACATTTATTGTAGCATATATGCGACACTTTTTCAAGTACTTAAAAATACAAACGCCATAAAAGAAAAATCTAAAGCAAAATAGTGCAGAAATTTATCCTGCACTATTTTTTAATCGTTGATTTTTATTCTTAGCGGAAGAATTATTTTCACTCCACTTATTTACAACTGGTTTGTGTTTCCCAATTTAATTCATCAGGACATTTTAGGTAATCTAAATTACCGTTTTCAATTACCCAAGTTGTAGTTCCATAGTAATCGGAAGGACCATTATATCCAGCAAAGCCGTCTGTAGTCAACTCATTTAATTTGCAATATTTGAAATTATTACATTCATCATCGCTTAATCCAATATTAAACTCAAAAATATCATTTCCAATTTGGTTTTTACCTTTGTTGGGACCGTCTATATCAACTTTTATTTTACAAATTGGTGTTCCCCAATAAAAAGCAAGAGACGTTCCATCAGCCAACTGCACCATATAATGTTCATTTAAAATTGTTACATAATTAGTAGAGTCCTTATGTCCATCAAGAAACACCAGCGGAGAATTTGCAAAACATCCTTCCGATTGACCACAAAACTTGGATACTTTCATGAATTCCGTAATACGCTTAGCGCAAATTTCACCATTAGTTTTATGATTACTACCTTTAAACCAATCTGTTACAGGTCCATAAATTACTTGTGCTCTGTCAACTGCGTCTGTTAAAGCAGAATATATCTTTTTTACTTTTGTAACTTTTTCTTTGTCGCCTGTGGCGTGATTAAGATTTGGTAGTGTCAGCGCTGCAACAACGCCGATTATGCCGATGACGATTAATGTCTCGGCTAAGGTAAAGGCTCTAAGGCACTGAGGCACTAAGTTTTTTGTGAATAGTGAATAGTGAGTCGTGAATTGACCGTTTTTGCCAGTGAAATATTTTATTGTTTTAAATTGTTCGATAAATTTTTTCATATTATTCTCCTTTGTTATTTTTTATTAATAAATAATTAAACTTAGTGCCTTACTGCCATAGTATCTTAGTATCTTTTTTCATAAATTTTCCTTTCTTAAAAATATAAATATTATAGTATTACTGGAAATATTCCAGTAAAATTATGATACTATATCCAGTAAAATTGTCAAATGGATGAAAAAGAAATATATATAAATATTGGGAAAAAGATTAAATTTTACAGAGAAAAATTCCATTTAACACAAGAAAAACTTGCCGAAAAAGCGGGAATAAGTTTGGATTATTTAGGCAAAATAGAAGTTAATATAAACAAACCCGGACTAAAAACTTTAATTAAAATCTCAAATGCTCTAAATATACCTATAAAAAATTTATTTGATTTTTAATTTATAAACAAAGATACCAAATTGATTAGTTGAAACGAGTTGTTTTTTTGTGTAAAATATCCCTAAAAAGGGGATATTAATGAAAAAATTTTTAGTATTGTTGTTTATTTTAGTATGCGGAACAAGTGTTTTTGCTTCTGATTTTAATGTTTATAATTTTGACAACGGACACACAGTCATAATTAAACAAGTGTCTTCAAACCCAATTGTTATAATTGATACTTGGATTAAGACCGGTTCTATAAACGAAAATGACAAAAATAACGGCGTTTCTCACTTTTTGGAACATTTGTTTTTTAAAGGTACAGAAAAAAATCCTCTTGGAACATTTGACAGAACGCTTGAATCAAAAGGTGCCGTAACAAATGCCGCAACAAGCAAAGATTTTACGCATTATTATATAAAACTTCCGTCTAAAGATTTTGATTTAGCGCTTAGTTTACACGCAGATATGTTATTAAATCCTGCAATTCCTCAGGCTGAAATGGACAGAGAAAGAAAAGTTGTTATCGAAGAAATTGCGAAAGATAAAAACTCTCCAAATGATTTAGTATATGATAACTTGAATGAATTAATTTATAAAGTTCATCCTTATAAAAGACAGGTTATAGGTACAAAAGAAATTATTGAAAATATAACAAGAGATGAAATATTTGATTATTACAATAAACATTATTCTCCTGAAAATATGGTAACAATTATTGTTGGTGATGTTGAACCTGACAAAACTGCTGAAAAAGTGCGAAAAGCATTTACAATTTCCCCAAGAAAATTAGAAAAGCATTATTACAAAAAAGAACCGCCTATTGTGTCGCAAAGAATTAAAGAAGAAAAATTCGATTGCAATTCAGGCTATATGATGATAGGTTTTAGAGGTACAAATGCCGTTCACAGAGATGAATTTGCGCTTGATATACTTGCATCAATTTTGGGTGACGGGCGTTCGTCAAGATTTTATCAAAATATCAAAGAGCAAAAACAACTTGCAAATTCCATTGGTGTAAGTAATGGTTCATTTAAGGATGATGGTGTATTTTTCATAAGTACAAATTTCAAACCTGAAAATAAAGAAAAATTAAAACAGGCAATTTTTGACGAGATTTATAACGTTCAAAAATATGGTGTAACCGATGAAGAAGTTGAAAAAGCTAAAAATATTATAGAAAGAAATACCCATTATTCAAGAGAATCTATTTCAAATATAGCAATGGAAATGGGTTATACGGTTGTTTTAACGGGAACCCCCGATGATTATAACAATTACCTTGAAGGAATCAAAAAAGTAACAACAGAAGATGTTCTTCGTGTTGCAAAAAAATATTTGAGTGAAAACAAATCAGCTGTTTCTATTGTTATGCCTCAAAATTATGTTGAAAAATCAAAATCTGATTGTGATATAAAAACAAAACAACATAGTGCAAAACTTGTTAAATCTGCATATAATACAAACAAATATATTCTCGATACGGGCGCAACATTATTAATAAATAAGCATCAAAACAATGATATTGTTGCTTTTGCTATTCGAGCAAAGGGTGGTGAATTTTTAGAAAAAATATACGGAACTGCAAATATAGTGGCAGGAACTGCACTAAAAGGCACTAAAAAATATTCCAAAGAAGAATTGGCAAAAATTCTTGACGAAAGCGGTATTAAATTTTCTTTAGGCTCTGCGCCTGATAATTTCACAATAAATGTTATAACAACTAAACAACAACTTCCATTAACCTTAGATATTTTAAATGAAGTTGTAAATAACGCAGTTTTTGCAGATAGTGAAATTGAAAATTCAAAAAATATTGTTTTGGAAAATATAAAAACAAGCCGCGATGTTCCTTTTAATAAAGCAAAAGAAGAATATAATTCTGAAATTTTTGCTGGTTCTGTTTATTCAAACTCTGTAAAATTACTTGAAAAAACTTTACCAAAAATAACAAGAAACGATATTTTAAATTACTATAAAACAGTTTTTTATCCTCAAAATCTGGTTATTTCAGTTAATGGAGATGTTGATGAACAAAACATAGTAAATGAAATGTCAGAAATTTTTAATTCAAAAAATGGCAGAAAATTCTCATTTGACGAGCATAAAAACGATATTCCAAAATTAATATCAACGAAGAAAATTAATATTCCTGTTAAAGATTTGCAAACTTCATGGGTTCTAATAGGCTGGCAAACGGATGGAGTTCAAAATTTAAAAGATTTTGCAGCGCTTAGTGTAATAGATTCATTTATGGGTACAGGCATGAGTTCACGTTTGTTTGTTAACTTAAGAGAAAAACGAGGCCTTGCTTATCAGGTAGGAACAGGATTTTCTCCAAATGTTTTACGCGGAAAATTTACAATGTATATTGGCACAAACCCTGCAACAGTAAATACTTCAATTGAAAATATGATGAAGCAAATTGAAATTTTAAAACGAGAAACAGTAAGTCAAAAAGAACTTCAGGATGCAAAGGACAGACTTATCGGTTATTTTGCACTTGCGTTGGAAACTAATCTTGATAAAGCAAATGCACTTGCAATGTACGAATATACAGGCAGAGGATTTGATTTCGTAGAAAAATATACAGAATTAATCCAAAGTGTAACGGCAGAAGATGTAAAAAGAACTGCAAATAAATATTTTACAAATAATTATGTTCAATCCGTAGTTGATAAGGCTCGTTAATGTGGATAATTTAGACAAAATAAAACAAGCCGTAGAAATAGAAAAGAAATACGGATATATAGATATTGAAGGTAAAAATAAAAATTTTTCAAAATTCATGAAATCAGAAATTTTGAAAGAATACAAAGCTACAAAAAATCCAAAGTGGCGTGTTTTAATGGAAGCTTTTGACAGATACGCTTTGGAATCTTTACCTGTTCGTAAAAAAATTTTAAATCGATTTTGTATCGTAATGAATAATGAATTAAATCCTAAAAATATTAATTCATCAGAAAAACCTGATATTAAATTACCTGACCAATGCGATATAACATACGTTAAAGGCGTAGGGCCAAAAGTCGGATATTTATTGAATAAATTACATATTTATAACGCAAACGATTTAATTTACTATTTCCCAAAACGTCATATTGATTATTCAAACAGAACTTTTATAAAAGACTTAAACGAAGGCGATAAAACAACAATTTTTGGTTATATTAAATCAACACAAGCATTTACGACAAAAAATAATTTGGGCGTTATAAAGGTTAAAATTGCGGATGAAACAGGTTCTATCGAATTAAACTTTTTTCAGGCAAAATCAAACAGATATGTTCAAGAAAGGTTAAAATCCCAATTTCCGACAGGTTCGGCAATTATGGTTTCGGGAGAAGTAAAACTTAATCGATATAATATGCAAAAAACTATTGATAAGCCAAGCTATTCAATTATTTCTGACGATATTTTTAACAATTCAAACTTAAATTTAGGCAGAATTGTTCCTATTTATCCGTTAAGTGAAAATTTAAACATGAAAACACTGAGAAAAGCTGTTTATAATGCTTTAGAAACATTTAAACCCACTATAAAAACTGTTTTACCGGATTTTTTACTCAAAAAATATAATATAATGGATAAAGCTGATGCTGTGTGTCAGATGCATTTTCCGGAAACCATGGAAAAACTTGAGCAAGCAAGATTTTCATTTGTCTTTGCAGAATTTTTTATTGCACAAATGCGTCTTGCAAAGTTAAGAGAACAAAACAAACAAAAACATGATTCTCTGAAATTTAAAGTTAAGCAAGATGGCTTAGTTATGAATTTTATAAAAAATCTTCCATTTGAACTTACAAATGCTCAAAAAAATGCAGTAAACGAAATTTTAAATGATATGCAGTCAGATGAACCGATGCAAAGATTACTTCAAGGGGATGTCGGAAGCGGAAAAACAGTTGTTGCCTGTATAATGCTCTTAGCTGCCGTTGAATGCGGATATCAGGGTGCAATTATGGCACCTACAGAAATTCTAGCCCAACAACATTATAATAATCTTGTAAACTGGCTTACACCTATGGGTTTGCATGTAGGATTATTTTTAGGTAGTCATGGTAAAAAAGAACGTAAAAAGCAAGAAACTGATTTATCAAACGGACAAACACAAATTGCTGTCGGAACGCATGCTCTTATTCAAGATAATATAAAATTTGCAAATTTGGGGGCAGTGGTAATTGATGAACAGCACCGATTTGGCGTAAAACAACGAGTTGAATTGCGTAAAAAAGCTCATTCACCGCAAGTTCTTACAATGACTGCAACACCTATACCAAGAACTCTTGCCCTTTCTGTTCACGGTGATTTAGATTTGACAATTATTGATGAACTTCCGAAAGGCAGAAAGCCTATAAAAACGGCTTTAACAAGCTCAAAAAGACAAATTTATAATCTAATTCGTCAACAAATTGAACAAGGAAGGCAGGCTTATATTGTTTATCCGTTAATTGAAGAAAGTGAAGCACTTTCTGCAAAAGCTGCTACAATTGAGGCTGAAAAACTTCAAAAAGAAGTATTTCCTGATTTAAAAATAGGTCTTCTTCACGGGAAACTTAAAAATGATGAAAAAGATAAAATTATGAGTGAATTTAAAAACGGAGATTATAATATTTTAGTTTCAACAACGGTTGTTGAAGTAGGAGTTGATGTTCCGAACGCAACTGTTATGGTAATTGAAAATGCCGAAAGATTTGGGCTTTCTCAATTACATCAGCTAAGAGGGCGTGTAGGACGTTGCGAACATCAATCTTACTGTGTTTTATCTTCTTCAAGCAGAAATCCAGAAACGCGCGCAAGATTAGAAATTATGACTCAAACGAATGACGGATTTGTGATTGCGGAAAAGGATTTGGAATTAAGAGGCCCTGGAGAATTTTTAGGCGTACGCCAAAGCGGTTTACCTGATATGGTTGTTGCAGACATTGTTAAGGATACTGCAATACTTGAAATTGCACGTTCTGAAGCCTTTGAATTTATAAAAAATAATGATTTAAAAGAGTATCCACTGCTCGAAAATGCACAAAATTTGCAATCAGTAAGCAACATAGAACTTTTGTCTACATAATTATCTTATAAAATTTTTATTAAAAATTACCCTATTAAATAGTCAAATTATCCGATTTATTATCGTTACGTCGGATTAAAAATTTTTTTATGCATACTAAATTAATATAAAAGGAGAAATTTATGTTAAGTCTATTTATTTTACCAACTTGTCCTTATTGCAGAAAAGTTTTAAATTATCTTGATACAACAGATTTAAATTACAATATACTTAATATTGACGAAAAAGCTAATTATGATGAAATGATTCGTCTCGGCGGAAAACGTCAAGTACCTTTATTGTTCGATAGTGAAAATAATGTTGTTATGTACGAATCTGCGGATATTATAGAATATTTAAAAACTTTATAAAAATTAAATCCTCTGTTTATATGATGATATATTAAGAAATTTTAATAAAATAATAATGTGGAGACACAAAGAAGAGAGATTATTTTATACCGGACGAAGGAATGACAGAGGATTTTAATAATTCTTATAACAACATAAAAAGAATTTCTGACGAAGAATTAGAAACTCTATGGAAAAGTTATTTCCAAGATAAATCTAATAAAAAAATCAGAGATACATTGATTGTTCAATATATATATTTAACACGATATGTAGTTGGTCGTGTTAAAGTATCGCTTCCTCCAACATTTTCGGAAGAAGATATTTCAAGCTACGGTGTTGAAGGTCTTATTGATGCAGTTGAAAAATATACTCCTGATAAAGGGGCTCGTTTTGAAACATATGCATTGATGAGAATCAGAGGAAATATAATTGACAAAATTCGTTCACAAGATTTTCTGCCAAGAAGTGCAAGAAAGAAAATAAAAGACGTAAAACAAGCTCAAGAACAATTAAGGCAGCAGCTTGGAAGACCTGCAACTACTCTTGAAGTCGCAGATTTTATGGGAATGGAGCCTAATAAAGTTGATCAAATACTTTCTGAAGACACAACTGTAGGTTCAATTTATGATAAACGAGGAACTTCTGAAGATAGTGTCGAAATTATTGATACCATTCAGGATGAAAGCAGATTGACTCCTGCCGAAGTCATGGAAGAAAAAGATGTAAAATCAGAATTGGAAAATGCATTAAAACGTTTACCTGAGCGCGAAAGAATGATTATGGTTCTTTACTATCATGAAAATATGACATTAAAAGAAATCGGTGAAACAATTGAAGTTTCTGAATCTCGTGTTTGTCAGCTTCATGCTCAAGCTATTATGAAACTTAAAAATATTTTGTCAGAAAATCGTGTCGAAAGACTTCATAAAACTATTATTTAATATTAAAAAAATATAACAATGAAAATTAGTTTTTTAAAAAAAATTTTTAATATTTGCAAAGAAAATGGTCACATTAAATTAACTGTTTTCGGCATAAAAATTTCTTTTAAAAATTTTTTAATAAACCAATTGGAAGATTGTTGTTGTATTAATAATTTGGAATATTTTAAATCTCAAGGAACTATTTTTAAGCATCCTATTGGAGTTGCAATTCATCCTGATGTAAAAATTGGAAAAAATTGTACTATTTTTCAAAATGTAACTATCGGTTATGGCAAGTATAATGAAGAAACAGAAAGAAATATTCCGAAAATAGGTAATAATGTAAGAATATATGCTAATGCAGTAGTAATCGGCGGAATAAACATTGGTGATAATGTTAAAATAGGTGCAGGTTCAGTTGTTATAAATGATGTTCCTGATAATACCGTTGTTGCCGGTAATCCCGCAAGAATAATTCATAAAATTTAATTTAACTTTTCTTTTTGATATATGTAAAGTCATGTAAACTTTTCTTTGTTTAGGTAGCAAATTTTATTTTGACGAAGTTTAATAAAGTGTAAAACAGACATTTATAAATCGTATTATTAGAAAGAAAGGAAAAAGATGATTAAACCAATTCAAGCAAATATATCTGCTCCAAGTTTTAAGGGATTTGTTCACTTACCGGGACGCAATGTTGTTTTGAATACAAATAATATTGTAAGTATTGAAGCTGATAAAAACGATTACAACAGAACTACAATTTATTGTAACGGAAAAGATGAAAAAAATTATGCAAAGTATTATAATTTAAAGGGCAACTATCTTGTAATTGCAAAAGATATTGCATTAGCTGATAAATCAGGGACTTATGTTGATTTATACAACAAATAATATTAGTAGTATATAAAAATTTTTATAAAATTAAGTTATAGTAAAATGAAAGGGATATAAAATGCCAAACGTAAACTATTATGTAAAGGTTAAAATGCCTTTACAACCAAAAGTTTCAGCAAAAAGAAAAGAAACAAAAGCAACAGAAACAAAAGATTTATCAGGAACAGTTATGGATAAATTGTCGGCAGCAGCTAATATTAATAAAGCAGCAGTTACAAAACCGTCTGAAAAATTTGAATTGAATTTATCAACAGAAGAACTTGAAAAAAGAACAAACAAAGACTTTTTGGCTCCAAAGGTTCTTTTAAAACCTGATTCAAAAGAATATGCAAATTTAGCAGAAGGCGATAAAAAAGCACTTAAACACTTAGCAAAGACAGCTAA
>CAYLHN010000053.1:0-12514 GCA_964383455.1 uncultured Muribaculaceae bacterium
CGGTTTGTAAACTAATATTATTCTAAACAAAATTTAAAATCAAGCATGTCTTTAAGAAAATTTAAGAAAAAGTTTTGAATACCAAATTTTTATTAATCAAGCAGACTTCCATACACTTTATCATCAGTAATTTTTTCTATTTTTACATTTTGCATTGTATTAATCAAACTTTTATCATTTGAATTTAAATTTACCGTTATATAATTTTCCGTCATACATTTCAAATTCCCGCTCGTTTTATCTAAATGTTTTTCAATTATACCTTTATGAATTGTTCCTATATTTTTAGACAAAAACTCTTTTGTTTTTTGTGCGGAAATCTTCTTTATTAATGCAGCCCTTTGCTCTTTAATGTTATCTGACAAATGCCCATCCATACTTTCTGCTTTTGTACCTTTTCTTATTGAATAAGGAAAAGTATGGATTGCACTCAACCCTGACTTTTCAAGATTTTTTAAAGTTATTTCAAAATCTTCTTCCGTTTCACCGACAAATCCTGCAATAATATCACTGCCGAGAAACGGTAAATTAAACATCGAATTTATTTTTTCAATTTGTTTCAAATAATCTTCAACTTTGTAAAACCTGTTCATTCGTTCTAAAGTTCTATTGCATGCAGACTGAAGCGATAGGTGAAAATGCGGACAAAATTGTTCAGATTTTGACAAAAACTCAAGCAATTCGTCGGTTATTTCAAGAGGATTTAAAGAACCTAACCGATAACGAATACTTGTATTTTTTTCAACTTCTTTTAGCAAATCAAGAATTGTTTTTCCCCACTCTTTTCCCCATTGTCCAATATGAATGCCTGTAAAAACAACTTCTTTAAAATTATTTTTTTCAAAATTTTTAATTTGTTCAATAATAAAATCTGAATTTGCAGAACGAGATTTACCTCTGGCGAAAGGAATTATGCAATAAGAACATCTGTTATCACATCCGTCCTGAATTTTTAAACTTGCACGGGTTTTTGAAGTATCAGATAAAACAACTTCGTTAAAAGTTGATAAATCCATAATATCTCCGACATTATATCTTTTATCTTTTGATAAAAAACTTACAATATCAAATTTTTCATTGTTGCCTAAAACGTAATCTATAAAATCGTATTCGAGTAAATTTTCTTTTTCGGTTTGTGCAACACATCCGGTAATCAGCGTTTTTACAGAAGGATTTATATGTTTTGCATTACGGAGTAAATACATCGCTTCATTGTCCGATTTATGAGTAACTGAACACGAATTTAATATATAAAAATCGGCATTTTCAATTTTTTCTACACGTTCAAAGCCTGCATTAAGAAGTTTTTCTTCTATTACTGCACCTTCGAATTGATTTGATTTACATCCCATTGATTTAAGAAAAAATTTACTCATAGAGAAATTATATAAAAAAAATAGCCATATGTATAATATACAGATAAATAAGATTTTAATAAAATTAGCATATGCGAAACCACGAAATATTACCGCAATATACCGTTTTAGAAAATGAAAATAAAATTTTCAGTAAACGTGAACTGGAGATTATAATACTTATTGCTGGCGGGTTTGAAAACAGTCAAATATCCGAAATATTTCATGTAACTCTATCAACAGTAAAAAAACAATTAGAAAAAATATATGAAAAGTTACACGCTCACAATCGCGCAAACGCCGTATTTTTGGCTATGTATCACAATTTGATTTCCGAGAATGACTTTAATACCGTAATGAACTCTGCAGAAATAAAATCTTTTATCGAAAATAATAAAAATCATTTTGAAAAATATTAATTATTAAGTTTATATAAAGGTACTCCAATATTGTGTTAAACTAGACTTAAGGAACATTATAAAGGAGATTAAAAATGATACCTATTTTAGATTCAAAAAGACAATACGCCACAATTGGGGAAGAAGTTGAAAAAGAAGTTCTTGAAGTTCTTCGTTCAGGTCAATACATTCTTGGTAAACACAACAAAGCACTTGAACAAGAATTAGCAGAATATATTGGTGTAAATCACACTGTATGTTTAAACTCAGGCACAGATGCTCTTCACCTTGCATTAAGAGCTTTAGATATAGGCGCAGGTGATGAAGTTATTTCAACAGCATTTACATTTGTTGCAACAGCAGAAGCAATTGGAATTGTAGGCGCAAAACCTGTATTTGTTGATATTGACCCTGATACTTTCAATATTGACCCTGCAAAAATTGAAAATGCTATTACTCCAAAAACAAAAGCAATTATTCCGGTTCACTTATACGGCCAACCGGCTAATATGGACGCAATTATGGAAATTGCAAAACGTCATAATTTATATGTAATTGAAGATGCTTGTCAGGCAATCGGAGCTTTATACAAAGGTAAAATGGTAGGTTCATTCGGTGATATCGGATGCTTCAGTTTCTATCCTACTAAAAACCTTGGTGCTATGGGCGACGGTGGTCTTTTAACAACAAATTCAGAAGAAATTAAAAACAGAGTAATCGCTTTAAGAAACCATGGCGGTGCAATTCGTTACCACCACGATGAAATTGGTGTAAATTCAAGACTTGATGAAGTTCAAGCAGCTATATTGAGAGTTAAATTAAAACACATAGACGAATGGAATACAAAAAGACGTGAAAACGCATACAGATACAACGAATTATTCTCTAAATGTTCAGATATTGTGACTCCAAAAGAATTGGATGATACATACTGCGTATATCACCAATACACAGTTAAAATACCTAACAGAGATAATATTCACAAAATGCTTCAAGAAAGAGGCATCGGCGCAATGTTATATTACCCTATTCCGTTACATATGCAAAAAGTACACGAATATTTGGGCATGGGTAAAGGTTCTTTGCCTGTTACAGAAAAAAATACAGAAGTTGTAATATCACTTCCTATGTTCCCTGAATTAACTACAGAAGAACAAAAAACTGTTGCAGATACATTAATCCAATGTGTTGAAGAATCAAACGCTTTAGATTAATTATAATATTATGAACCAGGCGGCGCGAGTTTAAACTCGCGCCGCCTGTTTGCCTATTTTTTTAATACAAGTAAAATATTATATATTTCCATAAGTTTTTCAGCATTAAACGTTGGTAGTATTTTTTCTATTTCTTTTTGGTACTCTTTACGGCAATCATGCAATAACTCAACTCTTGGCATAAAGAACACTGCAGGAGCGACATTAAAATAATTACATAAATCTTGCAATAATTCACTTGAAATAAATGATTTGCCATTTTCAATACGATTAATTGTATGGGTTTGCACACCGAGACACTCGGCTAATTTTTCTTGCGTAAGTTCTTTTTGTATTCTTAAGTCTCTTAAAGCGTTACCGACTATTTTCCTAATATCAGAACCATTATTCATACTTTATATATTAGTTGCTTTTTTATTATATTTCTATTACATTAAATGTGTTAAATATAATATTAAAAGTTATGGGGGACAGATTTTGACAAAGAAAATAAAATTTTTTAAAAATGAAAAAGAAAATCTTATAAAGAGTGCTATTGAAAACATAAAAACACAGGAAGAAAAACGATACAATTTACCTAAAGATATTCAGTTGAGCGAAGTAGAACAAGAAGCGTTAAAGGGCATCGCACTTGGTAGAAATAAATATGAACTTGAAAGTGCAATTAAAAAATTTAGTATGTATGATTCATATAACAGCTAAACTTACCGACTATTAAGAAAATTTAACGCATATACACTTGCACATGTAGTTTATAAGGCACTAAAAATGAACCTTATTAATTAAAATATTTTAACTAAAAATACCGTGCATAAACTGTCTTACAAAATCGTGAACACTTTTTTGCGTATTTAAGGCAATACAGGTATTTATTAAACCTATAAAAGTCCATGCCAAACGCGTTTCATTTCCTTTCATATTTCGGTGGATTCTAGCCATTGAACGGAACATTTTTTCTATAATTTGGTATTGAACTTCATTGTATGGTAAAGCAACTTTGCTCAGTGTACCCGGGGTAAATGTAGTACTCAAAACTATTTTATAAAATTTTTCATTTTCTTTTGCAAATTTCAAATATGTTTGAGCGACGCTTGTCAAGGTTACAATAACGTCCTTTTCATAAATTTTTGGATGGGGTATGTAATGCGAATTAACTTCTAAAAGTTCATTGAGTCTTGCGTAATTCTCTTCAAGAATTTGTTTTAAAACACCTTCTTTACTGCCAAAATAATAATACAAAGTCGGTTTTGTAATCCCTGATTTTTCGCATAATGTTTGCACTCCAACAGATTCATAACCAAATTCAGAAAACAATTTCAAGGCTATTTTGAGAATTTTTTCTTTGTTATTTTTATTATTTTTTGTTTCCATAAATAAACTATATACCGAACGGTATATAAAGTCAAGAAAAATTTCATATTTTTAGAGGATAACTTATTTTTATTTATTTTTTAGAATAATTGTGTGGGAAAGTAAAACAAATAACAATACAGGGGGAAAGGTTATGTCATTAAGTATCAAATTTGTAAAAGAGTATGTGGATGAAGAATTTGAACCGCAAAACAACGGTGAAATTTCAGAATCAATTACACAAAATTGGACAGAACAAGCTTTAGAATGCTATCAATTGGGCTGCGATTGTTCAAAATGTTCTATTTCAAAAGGACAATACTCTTTTGTATGCCAAATGCCAAAAGTAGTTAAAATTCTTTTAAAAATGGGCAAACCGACAACAAGTGTTAAATTAGCTCAAGTTTAATTTTGTCATCAAATTTTGTGCTGCAGTAAGCATAGGATCAATACTTGTAGAAAAAGGCGGAGAATAGGTAATATCATTACCGAAAAATTCTTTTATAGTCATTTTTGAAAGTAGTGCTCCGGTTAAAGTGTTGATTCTTTTATCAACATCACCCTGTCCTATACCTTGCGCGCCCAGAATTCTTTGAGTTTTTTGGTCTGCCGTAAGTTTTATTATTATACTTTCTACATCAGGCATATAGCCCGCTTTGTCATTTTTTCTGACAGTAACGGAAACAGGTTCAAAACCGTATTGTTTTGCCTGCTTTTCAGTTAATCCTGTCATAGACATTGTAAAATCAAAATACCTTGTAACGGCTGAACCTAAAACTCCTTCAAATTCATCGTTACCGCCTGCAGCATTTATTGCACAGCAGCGTCCTTCTTTGTTTGCAGTTGAACCTAAAGGCAGCCAGCACGGTGAATCAGCAACAATATGATGTTTTTCAACACAATCCCCGCATGCAAATATATCTTTAATATTTGTTTCCATTCTTGAATTAACTTTTATTGCACCTGTTTGTCCCAATTCGATACCTGCATCAACGGCTAGTTGAACATTTGGTCTTATTCCTACAGAGAACAATAAAATATCAGTTTCAATTTTTCTGCCGTTTTCTGTGATAACAAATTCGACATTATCTTTACCTTCAATAGAAAGTATATTATCGTTATTTATAATTTTTACCTGTTCTAAATTTTTTTGAATAACGTATTTTTGAATAATTTCAGCAATATCATCATCAAAAACAGACATCACTAAATTTGAACGTTGAATAACGTTAACTTTTAAACCTTGCTTTACAAAGGCTTCTAACATTTCTATCCCTATATAACCGCAGCCAAGAATTACAGCCTTTTTATTTTGTAATACTGCATTTTTAATGGCAATCCCGTCTTCTAAAGTTCTCAGTGTAAAAACATTGTTTAAATGTGAGCCATTTACATTCGGTATATAAGGACTTGCGCCGGTTGAAATAATTAATTTGTCATAATTATCTGTAAATATTTCGCCTGTTAGAAGATTTTTCACATAGATTTCTTTATTATCAGGATGAATTTCTTCAACTTTATGCTGAATATAAACATTTATTCCCTGTTTTTCAAAATCTTGCGGAGTCCTTATAACAAGCTTTTCAGCATCTTTAAAAGAACCTGCAATATAATAAGGTAAACCGCATTCAGAATATGATACATTTTTATCTGCGGTATAAATTATTACATCCCAATCGGGTTTTAATCTTTTCAATTTTGCAGCTGCTTTTGACCCTGCAGCAACCGCACCGATAATTATAACTTTCATATACATATAATAAAATTTAAGAAAAATTTTACTATTGTATAACAGGATATATTTAAAAATTTTAATTTTGAACATAAAAATAAACAGGCGGTGCCAAAGGCACCGCCTAATTTATAATTTTTGCAAATTTTTAATTGCAACTTGTTTTAGTTCCCCAATTTAAAGCTTCGCCATCAGGGCAATTACCGCTGCTGTCAAGTTTCAAGTAATCCAAGTTTCCATTTTCAACTACCCACGCAGCTGTAGAAAATCTATCATTACCGTTTAGATTAAAAGTTCCTGTTTGAGGTACAGTACCGGGATATAGTTGATTTGCAGAAGTTGCACCTGAAGTATTACGATATGAAGCAAGTGTTTCTTCCGTATAAATATAAAAATTAAACAAATCATTACCCATTTGATTCTTACCTTTATTTGGCCCGTCTATATCGACTGCAATTTGATGAATTGACCAAAAGCCTTCCATATTACTTAGATAAAAGGCTATTGACATACCATCAGCAGTAGTTACCATATAAGCATTTTGACTTTGCATAGCAGTCAGAGCATTTTCAGCAAAGGCTGTACCATTAGGCAACAATAAAGGTGCAGATGAAACACAACCGCTGCTAAAACCGCAATCTTTTGATACTTTCATATATTCAGCAACACGCTGTCCAAAACGTTGGTTTTTGTCAGCATTTGTTGATAAATCTTTAAACCAAGTGTCAAAATCACCATAGTTTACCTGAGCACGGTCAAGCGCCTCAGTCAAACTTGAATATATTTTTTTAACCCTTGTAACCTTTTCTTTATCGCCTGTTGCATGGTTTAAGTTTGGCAATGTCAACGCTGCAACAACACCGATTATACCGATTACGATTAAAGTTTCGGCCAACGTAAAAGCCTTACTACAAGCGGGTTTTACCCCCCCCCCAATTTTAAATATGTTCATAACTGATACCTCCATTGTTTTAATACATACTCTATCATTATTTAGTTTTTTTCGTACTTTGTCAATACTTGTTTATTACTTATTTTACATTTATTTATATTCTTAGTGCCTTACTGCCCTAGTATCTTAGTGCCTAAGTTGTTCACAGTTCACTCTCTTAGTGCCCTTATATTAATAAAAAATCAAGTTAATTTTTAAATTTTATTGAATAAATTATCCACACACCGTATATTCAATAAGTTTTTTTATATTTTTATTCCAAGAACCGTACCAGTTTTTAATTATAATATCAGCAGGGCAAATTCCCTGATAAACCAAGTCTTGTAAAGGTTCCAAATATTTTTCTTCACCTTCGTTTTGTTCTTTCAGACCTTTTTCCGACATATTTACAAGTTCTTTTGCAATCTTTTTAAGTTCAACTTTGTCTAACCTGCAATCCAATCCATTTTTTGGAACGGTATATCTTAATTCCGCAAAATCCTGAAATTTAAATTTTGATAAATATTCATCAACTTCTTTTAAAATTGATTTTGAGTGCAAAATTCCCTTATAAAATGCCAAAAGCGCATATTGCATACCGTTCCCGTTGCAATCGTGATTGCGGATTTCAATAAATTTTCTCAGACGGACTTCAGGAAAATATAAATTTGCACAAAGTTTAAAATCATCCAACGTTGCATTATGACCCATAAAATCCTGGTTAATAAATTGTTTTAAAGTCATTGTTCCATTTGCACAATATGTAACATCATTTCTAAAAAACATTATTACCGGCGTATTTAAAACTGTATTAATATAATCATCAAAAGTCATCTCACGATTTAAATTGGTTGCAAATCCGCATCTTTCAGCATCGGTATTAAGCCACGCGAGGGCTCTGAAACTCTTATAACCTGTATCAACTCCGCCTCTTATCGGAGAATTTGCAAACATTGCGGTAACAATTGGTGAAAGCATATTTGCAATTCTGAATTTATACATTGCATCTTCTTCACTGTCAAAATCAAAGCAAGCCTGCATACCTGCAGTTTCTCTCATCATAACATCAGACAAAATACCCCAAAGATAATTTGCCATGATTTTATACCTGCGTTTTGGCAAAATTTTAATATTTTTATAAGTAGAAACCGGATAAATTCCGTATGTAAGAAGCTTTATATCAAATTCATCCAATAACGGTATCAATTCCTCATCAAGCTCTGATATATTTTTTTCAATATCAGAAATTTTTCTTTGCGGGGTTAAACTTAATTCTGTTTGACATCCCGGTTCAAGAGTAATTGTATCATGCAATTTTTTCAAACCGATAATATTGTTGTCATCAAGCAAATAATCCCAATTTTCGTTTCTTGCATAAAGCCTTAAAAATTCGCAAATTCCGTCAATACCGTTATATTGAGCTGCGTAAAAACTTTCTGAAACTATCGGTAAACGTTCGTATTCAAATCCGATTTTGAAATCATCAGAAGATAATTTTATTCCGTCAGTAAATAATTTTCTAACTTCTTTAATATCTAAATGTTCTTTTACCCCGTTTATCACGATACCCTCTTTTCTAAATTATAATATAACAATATTTAAATTATCAAATAAAAAATGAAAAACATTTGCCTGTTTGTATTATTATAGTTTAGTAATATGGACTACTTACAAAGAGCAAAATATTTCAGAACAAAAAAAAGACTCGGACAAAATTTCCTTATAAATAGCGAGGTTATATCCGATATTATTGAGTATGCGAATTTAACTAAAGAAGATACCGTTTTGGAAATTGGCCCCGGAGTCGGATTTGTTACCGAACAGTTGATTAAACATGCCGGCAAAGTTATTGCTGTAGAATTAGACGAAGAAGCAGTTAAAGAATTAGAAAAAATACAGGCAGATAACTTGCAGATTATTCACAAAGATATTCTTAAAACGGATATTTCAGAAATTGCAGGCGAAAAGAAGTTGAAAGTCGTTGCAAATATTCCATATTACATTACAAGTCCGATACTGGCACACTTATTGGGTGAAATTGACGATTTAAATAATAAAAACAGAAATTCTATATCAGAAATAATTTTAATGGTACAGGAAGAAGTTGCACGAAGAATTGTAGCAAATGAAAAATCTCAAGGTAAGCAATACGGACTTTTAACAATACTTTCCCAGTTTTGGGCGGATTGTTCTCTGTTAAGAATTGTCGGTCAACGTTCTTTTTACCCTGCCCCAAAAGTTACATCTGCACTTGTAAAATTGAAAGTAAATGATAAACCAAGACTTGACTTGTCTGATTATTCGCATTTTAGAAAAACAATTAAAGCAGCTTTCGGACAAAGAAGAAAAAATCTCAAAAATGCTCTTGTAAATGGAGGGTTCGATAAAGAAAAAGTACAAATGGCGTTGGAAAATTTAAAAATAGAAGAAAATATCAGAGGAGAAGCTCTCTCTATTGAAAAATTCGGAGAGCTTTCGGAGGAATTATGCAAATTAAAGTAAAAACACCCGCAAAAATAAATCTTACACTTGAAATTTCAGGAAAAAGACCTGACGGATTTCATGATATAAAAAGCATTATGCAAATGATAAATCTGTACGACATTTTGACTTTTGATATTGAAAAATCAGAAGAAACTGAAATAAATTTATCAGGTTCAAATCCGAATATACCTTATGATGAAAATAATCTTGTACATAAAGCAATAAAATTATTTATGGAAAAAACAAATATGCCTCCTCATAGATTTTCGGTATATATGGAAAAAAATATTCCGACAGAAGCAGGACTTGCAGGCGGAAGTTCAAATGCGGCAGGAACATTTTTAGTTTTAAATAAATATTTTAATAATATTTTATCTAAAGAAGAACTTCACGAATTGTGTTCTGAATTAGGTTCAGATTTAAACGTTTGTCTTGAAGGCGGATGTGTACTTGCAACAGGAAGAGGAGAACACGTAAAGCATTTAAATTTCAAAGAATATCCTGTATCATTGATAAAACCTCCGGTGGGCATAAGTGCAAAAGAAGCATATCAAAAATATTCAAAATTAAAAGATAAACCAAAATACAATAATACAGAGATAATACTCGCATTTATAGAAAAAAACAAAGACATAAGCCCATTTATATACAATGACTTGGAAGCCGCAGTTGACAAAGATTACGAAGAAATTCAAAAAATAAAAGCTTTTAATCCTGATGCGGTAATGACAGGTTCAGGCTCGACATTTTTTGTTTTATCAAAAAAAATCAATCCGGTAGGAGAATTTTGGACAGCACAAAACCTAAAAACAATACCAACAGGATGCGAGATAATATAAGAAAAGTTGGATATATATTTTAATCTCATTCTTTGGCTTTTTCATTTGAATAACGGATTTATATGTTAAATAAACTGTATATAATAAAGTCGAACAAGCGGCACTCCATGAAATCCTAAAAACAAAATATAAATTTTGATGAAAGGAGGGTGCCTATGAACAATCTGATAACGCTAGCCGTAATATGTTTTACAATAGCAATATTATATAACAAACAAAAACTAGCGCTAATGATTGTAATCATAACGCTAGTTTTATTAATCAAATAAAACTAAACGGAGTAAAAATATAATCAAATTACGACTTTGATTATATGCCGCTTGTTCTATTTTTATTATTACATATATTCTCTATTTTTTCAAGTCCATGTCTAATTTATATTTTGTGCTTCTCTGAGAGTTGTACATTTTTTGTACCAATATTATTTACAAGAAGTTTTAGTATTCCAATTTAGGTCATTCCAACATTTCAAATAATCTAAATTACTATTATCAATAACCCAATATGTAAAATTATTAGCACTCCCTGCTTCAGCTAAACCTGGATTAAAGCCTACAGACAACCCCTCAGGTCTTACTTGAGCACTGCCATCTATCCACCAACCGGTTCTGTCTAAAACATTAAAATAAAAAATATCATTACCTTCTTGAGTTTTTCCTTTATTCGGTCCGTCTATATCAACCCTAATTCTACAATCACGCATATTATTAACTTTATCCCAACAGGAATTAAACGCTAATGCTATACCATCGGGTAATAAAACCATATAAGAATAAGGTTGAAGCTCTTCAAGATAACTTGCCCATCTTTGGCGATAGCTCCCATCATTATTTAGCGATAATAATGGAGCAGAAGACCAACAACCTGCTTCAAATCCACAATCTTTTGATACTTTCATAAACTCTGTTACTCGTTTTGCAAAACGCTGGTCACAAACAGCAAAATCCGCACCATTACAGTCTAAATCATTAAACCAAGTATCATAATCCCCATATACTACCTGAGCTCTGTCAAATGCGTCTGTTAATGCAGAATAAATTTTCTTTACTTTGGTAACTTTTTCTTTATCGCCTGTTGCGTGGTTTAAGTTTGGAAGTGTCAATGCTGCAACAACACCGATTATACCGATTACAATCAATGTTTCTGCCAAAGTAAATGCTTTTGCTTTCATAAATTACTCCTTTTGTTCAATATACATTAATATACCATTAGCTTAAAAGATATATAAATATATCCTTTTTTTAAAATTATATATTAACACAGTTAATAAGTCAATACATATATATTATTTTTTAATAAAGATTTAGGAGTATATCCATGGTATTTTTAGACAAAAAACACTTAGGCAAAATATTTAAAGAATATAGAAAAAGAGCGAAACTTACGCAAGAAGCACTTTCTGAAAAAATTGATATTGCAGAAAAACATTACGGACAATTAGAAAGAGGTACATTTAATCCGAGTCTGGAAACTTTCTTTAAACTGGTTAAAGTACTCAATATTCCGCTTTCTGCATTTGGTTTAAATATGAAAGAAGAAGAAAATAAATTAAGAGAAAGCCTAATAAAAGAAATATACTTATCAAATGATACAGAATTAGAATTATATTCAGAGATTATTAAATCAATAAAAAACTTTACTAAAAAAAGTCGGTCTTGATAAAAAATTCAAAACCGACTTTTTAATAATCTGTTTAAGATTTTCTATTAGTTGCAAGAACCGCAAGCTGCACAAGTTAAACCTAAAGCTTCTTTAGCTTCTTCCAATCTAACTTTGATACGACCGTCAACTGCAATTCCTTCACCTGATTTTTCAGAAATTAACAATGGATTAATATCTAATTCATCGATGAATTTGTAGTCAGAAACTAATTGAGATAATCTTAATAATGTTTCTTGGATTTGGTCCATATCAGCAGGTTTTGTACCTCTTGCACCTTCCAATAATTTGTATGCTTTAACTGATTTAATCATTTCTTCAGCATCAACATCAGTTAGAGGAGCAATTCTGAAAGTTACGTCTTTCATAACTTCGATGAATACACCGCCTAAACCGAACATCATCATTGGACCGTATTGAGGATCTGTTGCGATACCGCAAACCATTTCTCTGTTACCTTTAACCATTTCTTGAATGATAACACCTTCAAGACCATCTAATAAGCCTTTTTCTTCTAACTTAGATAATAAGTCTTTGTATTCAGCTCTTAGT
>CAYLHN010000054.1:0-12376 GCA_964383455.1 uncultured Muribaculaceae bacterium
AGTCCAAGGAGTTGATGTCCAAATTATTTAATAAATATTGTTTTCATATTTTAGAAAATCGAATTTTTCTTTCAATTTGTTTGTACTTTCTTCATCAAACTTAAATCTTACATAAATTGATGTTGATGTATGGTCTGCATATTCAACTTCTGCTTCAGCAAGAGCTGTTTCACAAGAAGCACACCAATAAACGGGCTTTAAACCTTTGTCGATGTACCCTTTTTTGTACATTTCGCAAAATACTCTAACTTTTTCAGCTTCGTATTCGCCGTCTATTGTTAAATAAGGGTTTTCCCAGTTTCCTAAAACACCAAGTCTTTTAAATTCAGATTCTTGACCTTTTAAGCTTTTGTGTGCATATTCTCTGCATTTTGCTCTTAATTCCGCAGGAGTAACTGCATTTCTGCCACCTTCAATATTTTTTACAACTTTGTTTTCAATAGGAAGTCCGTGTCCATCGTATCCGGGAACATAAGGAGCATAAAATCCTCTTTGAGTTTTGTATTTAATTAAAATATCTTTTAAAATTTTATTTAAAGCTGTTCCTACATGAATTTTTTCAGAACTCAAATATGGCAGTCCATCGTGTAAAATAAAACTGTTTGCCTTATCTCGATTTTCTGTCATTTTTTGATATATTTGTTTTTCTTCCCAAAATTTTTGAGTTTCAGGTTCTTTTTTTGTTGCATTTGCACGCATTTCTAACGTTGTTTTAGGTAAGTTAAGAGTATCTTTATACTCTTTCTTTTCTGTTTCTGTCATTTTATTATTCCTCTATTTTATACTTCTTGTAATTCTTTTTCTTGTTTTTTTGATGCAAAATATGCCAAAAGTTGTTTTCTGCGTTTGCCTTTTGATAAGTATTTATGCATTTTTTCGTCGTCAAATTGACCTTCCCAGCGTGCAATAACAACTGTTGCTATACAGTTACCGATTAAGTTTGTAGTAGTTCTTCCCATATCAAGAATATGGTCTATACCCAATAATATTGCAACACCTATAATAGGATAGTTAAATGTTGTAAGTGTACCTGCAAGTACGATTAAAGATACTCTCGGAACACCTGCAATACCTTTACTTGCAAACATTAACGCAAGCATCATCACAAGTTGTTGTTCCAAATTTAAATGAATACCTACCAATTGAGTTGAGAATAATACTGCCATTGCAACGTGAAGTGTTGAACCGTCAAGATTAAATGTATATCCTGTCGGCATTACAAAACTTACGATATTTCTTGGAACACCGAATTTTTCCATAATTTCCATTGATTTTGGTAATGCAGCCTCTGAACTTGTTGTTGAAAAAGCAAGTAAAATTTGTTCTTTTAGAGCATTCATTAACTTCCAAAACGGAACTCTTACTATCGTACAAACACCGCACAAAACAACGCAAATAAATATTGCCAGCGCCGTATATAGACAGAATATAATTTTTGCATAACTTTTTAAAACACCAATACCGTTTGCACCTATTGTTGATGAAATTGCGCCAAAAATACCTATTGGGGCGCAATACATAACATATTCGGTAAATTTAAACATTATTTTTGCAGTCGAATTTAAAACATCCATAACAGGTTTTGCGGCTTTTCCGACTGCACATATAGCTATAGCAAAGAATATTGAAAAGATTACAATTTGAAGCAAATTGCCATCTGCCATTGATTTAATAACACTTGTCGGGAACATTCCGACAATCATATCGCTTATTGAATTATTAGGATTAATAGTTGCCAAATGCTGTGCAGCTTGCATATCGTGAGCGCTTGCAACAACACCAAAGCCTTCGCCCGGTTTAACAATATTACCCATAGCCAGACCAATAATCAAAGCAAGTGTAGTAACGACTTCAAAATAAACTAAAGTTTTTAGCCCAATTTTACCCAGACTTTTTATATCACCGTGTCCTGCGATACCAACAACCAGAGTAGAAAATAACAATGGTGCAATAATCATTTTAACCATATTTAAGAAAATTTTGGCTAAAGGTTCTGTTTTAACGGCTAAATCCGGACATAACCATCCGAAAAATATACCTAAAATAAGTGCACCGAATATATATATTGTAAGATTTGAGCTTTTCAAAAAATAATTCCTCACTACCTTATAAAAATAATTATATTACAAAAATCCGCAAATATACATAATCTTGATAATATTTTTACATGAAGTATAAATTTTCAGAAAACATTTTACACCTCTGTCCGAGCAGGACTATTTTATTACACCACATTTCTTAAATGTATTGTCGGGCAGGTATGCCCAACTTACCTTTTCCGTTTTAAATGGAGTTTGTCCGATATTTATTTACTTAATAGCGTTTTCTGTATGGCAAACGTTTATCTTTCTTCTCAGAAAGATAAACGTTTAAGAACAAAATACACATAAGTATTAATCCAACAAAAAGAATAATTGCAAATTCATTGACTAATTTAACTTTTGTACTCTGAGAGGTACCATTAAGAATGCTATTTAATTCAGAACATTTTGTTTCCGTTTTTGATTTAGAAAACACTATTTTGTAATAAGGCTCCATGTTAAATAATTCAACTCCGCTATTACTATAAGCAGCAATAGTGATAGCGTCATAACGATAGGAATAGTCTTCTTGAAGCCTAAAATAACTTATTTCATCAAAGTTGCTCATGCTGGATTTTTTCATAATCGGTACAAAGGTTTGAATATATACTGAATTATCAGCTTTATTAAACTCAAGTTCCGAATAAAAACTTAAATTAAAAATTATTATTATTGATATTATGAAACAAGCTATAAGATAGAATAAATTATCATCTATAATTTCTTTGTCCATTATAATATCCTCATACTGTATTTTAGTTAAATCATGGTAACTTTAAAATGATATCACTGATTACTTTTTTGAAGCCTGCAACAAGAAAATATTAGCAAAATCAGGCAAGAATTGCAACATTTATCACAAGTTAATATTGCTTATGAAATTGGATATGCAAACGTATTATAATCTTAGGTTAATATTAGGATATGAAGTTAGTAATTATTAAAAATGGAGTGCCAATAGTTGCCCTTTA
Source organism: uncultured Muribaculaceae bacterium (assembly GCA_964383455.1). Classification (GTDB taxonomy): domain Bacteria; phylum Cyanobacteriota; class Vampirovibrionia; order Gastranaerophilales; family Gastranaerophilaceae; genus UBA6984. The sequence continues at coordinate 3,053 of CAYLHN010000054.1, forward strand.
AAATAAAGTTGTTACTATTTATCATATTATTATAAATTTCTTGAGCACGTTCATAACTTCTTGTCTCATTTTCTATATGAATAATTTCGCCCGTTTTCAAATAAATATTTATACCATATGACGTATAACTACGTCCACCTCTACCGCCACCATGATAGTAGTCTTTAATTTTGTAATGTTCAATATCTGAAATATTGAATTGACTAACAAGTTTAGGTCGTCTTAAAATCACACTTCTAGAATAGATAGAACAAGTGTTATTGATTTTTGAACACTCAATATCGTATAACGGCATCAATAACGTTCCAATGAATATTACGGCTAATATTACAAAAACGTACTTTATTGGTAACTTTTTATTATACCACTTTTCTTTCATGGATACCTCCAACTTTGTTAATTAAAATGTCGTAGCTGGGGGAACTTGTCTTGCTCGTTCGCGTTTAACGGGTCTACGGATTTTCTTTTCAGAAACTTCGTTTCTTCCAAAGAAAAGACCTTCGCCCTCAGCTCACTCGCGCTGAACCCCCAAAAAGGTGATTCCAGCCCGACCCAACTTCATAATAAAAAAATATTGACATAAGTCAATATCCCTTTTATATGTCGACGGGAGGACCAAATCGGAACCCGATAATATAAACAATTTACAATACAAAACCAATACTGTAAACCTTATTCGGCTTTTAAACAAATGTACGGAATATTTTTTCAATATGAAAATTGTATTAAAAAGTGATTTTTAAAGAAACATTGCTTTTATCGTTTCAATATGGTACGATAAGTGTAAAATTGTGGTGCGATAAATTATGAAATTAAATAAACGACAAAGTATTATATTGGATTATATCAATAAGCGTAATGCTTCAAGCAGGTTAGAAATTGAAGAATATGTAGCATCTGTAGATGATAAAAGTTCTAAAAATACAATTATAAGAGATTTAGATATACTCTTAAAAAATAATTATATTAAGAAAACAGGCTCTGCGAGAAGTATAAAGTACTTACCTGCAGAGCCAAATGAACTGTTAGCTAAATACGATATTGAAAATTACTTTAAAGGTAATTTTGATAACAGAGAAATAAAATATCCTCAATTTAATTTTGGCATATATGAAAATTTAAAGAATTTGTTTTCAACTAATGAGATTAAAACATTAGAAAATATTAACAACCTATATGTTAATAAAATAAAAGTTCTTTCAGATACTATATTAAAAAAAGAATATGAGAGATTACTTATAGAATTGAGTTGGAAATCCTCACAAATTGAAGGAAATACATATTCATTACTCGATACAGAGACACTGATTAAAGAAAATATTGAAGCGAAAGGACATAAAAAAGAAGAAGCTATTATGATACTAAATCATAAAAGAGCTTTAGAATTTATATTTGATAACAAAGATTATTTTCAAATACTTACTTTGAAAAAAATAGAAGAATTGCATGCACTTTTAACAAAAGATTTAGGTGTGGATAAAGGTTTAAGAAAATCTCCTGTCGGTATAGTAGGAACAAATTATAAACCCTTATCTAACGAATTACAGATTAAAGAGGCCGTGGAAAAATTAATTGAGAAAATAAATAAAACGAGAAATGTAATAGAAAAAGCATTGATTACAGTTATTATGATTTCTTACATTCAGCCGTTTGAGGATGGCAACAAAAGAACCGGAAGAATTTTAGCCAATGCGATATTGTTTTCTAACGATTATTGTCCTTTATCTTATAGAAGTATAAATGAAAGTGATTATAAGAAAGCTGTAATTATTTTCTATGAAAATAATAGTCTTGATTATTTTAAAGAACTATTTGTAGAACAATATAAATTTGCTGTTGAAAAATATTTTTAAAAATAAATGCAATTTTGCCGCCAAAAGTTCCCTCTGTCCGAGCAGGACTAATTTTATTCAACCACATTTCTTTGACCGCAAAGAAACGTGGAACAAAGAAACTCCTGCCCTATACTCCATTCGCTCATAATCTGTAAATATTCTGTATTAAGTTCGCAAACTCACACAAAATGTTAATGTTCAAACATTGCGAACTAATCGTCACAGAATATAACAATTATGGCTCACTCCGCAAAGGGCGATTTTTAATTATATTTTCGACCATATTGGAATGAATAATTTTCACTTAATAAAACAACTACAAAACAAGCATTGTTTGAACGTAGTGAGTTTGCTTGTACGAGTTGAATTTAGTGAAAATTAATGAATGGAAATCGGCCGCGGCTTTTGCGGAACTTTTGCCGCCAAAAGTTCCCTCTGTCCGAGCAGGACTAAAGAACCTTATCTATCAAAATATATTTGTCGAGTTGTTCTAAAGAACCAAGAACAACAAAATCACCTAATTTTAAATCACATTTAAGCGCTAATAATTCAGATGTAACCTTTTCAATTGCCTGAGATACATAATCAATAGCACTAGGCATATTACAACTTGCGCCGGTATATGAATGAGTTTCGCTTACACCTCTTGCACTCGATAAATCAGACGGTACACTGCTTGAAAGTGCCGTATTTTTGTCAATATCACATCTAAAACGGAACCATTCTGAAATAAAAAGTTCTTCGTTTTCTTCAAGTAAGATTTTACCCTCACTTATAGAAACAATAACAGGTGAAAGCTGAACCACTTTGCCGATAATTGACGGCTTTAAATCCGTTGGATTTTGGCATTTTTTTATTGAGTTTTTTAAAACATCAACTATATTTTCTTTCATAATTTTTACATTTTTTCATGAATTTTGCTTAATATTACCATTTTGTACACTTGATTTTTTCTGAAAAATCGTAAATAATAAGTGTATGAAGAATTGGTATTTATTAATAGTTTTTATATTATTTTTAACATCACAAACGGCTTTTTCAGCACCTAATTATGATCCGAACAAAAAGCCGATAGTTTATGATGTGTCTTATAATATTGCTTTAAGAAAAAAACTTGAGGATGATTTTCATAACAAATACACTGTAAAAGTTGATGAAACTCACTACATTGATACTTCACCTATGGGAGCCTACAGCAGAGAAGTCCTAGTGCCCTATGACTTAAACAAAAAGCCTGACGATTATAAAATAATAAGCAAATAATTAAGATTATCTTTTTTCAATACTAACTTTTACAAGTTCTTTTTGCCTGTCTATTTTGTGTGTTGCACTTGTTACGAGATATGTACCACTCAATCCATAACAGTATTTTTACTATTATCAAACCCTTCAACCCTTCAACCCTTCAACCATTCGACCTTTAAACTTTTCAACTTATTAAATAATATGTGAGAAAGTCATGAAATAGTCGTTAATAACATTAACCAGCATTGGTAAAATCCAAATTAAAATTGCTGCGCCAAAAACAGGTTTGAATAAGAAGGACAATTGGAATACGTTTACCTGCGGTGCGGTTTTTGAAATTACACCCAAAATAATATCTTGCCCCAATGTCGCCAATAAAACAGGGGATGCAATTTGCAAACCTATATATAAAACATTTGAAGACATACTTATTAAATAATCCATATTTACCAGCTTTGCAAGCGGAATTGATGTTGCATAAATCGGCATAATATCAAAACTTCTTTCAAAAGCTTGAAATAACCAATATGCACCACCTATTTGCAGAAAAATGATAATTCCAAGTATCGAAAAATATCTTCCTAACAACGAAACCTGACTTGATGTTGTAGGATCTAAAACCATAGCAGAAGATAAACCCATTTGCATGTTTATCATATCTCCGCCCGCCTCAACAGCAGCAAGAATTAACTGAGCCATATAACCAATAATTGCACCTGCTGCATAATTTAATATCAAAGAAAGCAATAAATCCGCATTATCAGGCATTCCCTTCGGATGTAACAGCATTAAAAAAATAATTGAAAGCAAAAAAGCTAATCCCAGTTTCACCATACCGGGAATTTCTTTTCTGTTCAAAACAGGAGCAAATCTTATAAAACCGAGCATCCTTGTCAAAATAACCAAAAAGGCACCCATATTTTCGACTACCCCGGGTATTAAAGAATTCATTTGAAGTAAAAAACTTTCCATTAAGATTTCATCCTGCTAAATTCTATCTGTTTGAATTTTGATAAATTCTTTGTCTTTCCATTAAATCTGCCTGAGGTTCAATAACAGCAGGAGCTTTTTGGTATTTTTGCGCACCGGTATACGAACCGCCTACAACTCCGCCAGGTTTACCTGATGTCATTCGTTTGAAAGAATCTTTATCAGGAGTCTTAAATTTATCATTCATTTCACTTGCAAACGGTCTTGTATATTTATAATAATCAGGAGGTAAAACATAATTATCACTCTTTGGCACAACATTAAAAGCAAGCGCCATTCCGTCAGTAAACAAATTTGTTAATAGCCTTACAAATCCAACTCCGCCAATAACAATTACCATAAATACCGCCAAAATTTTAGGAGCGGCAGCGATTGTTTGCTCTTGAACCTGAGTTACAGCCTGCAAAATACCTACAACCAAACCTATACCTGCTGCGCATAGCACACAAGGCATAGATATAGAAAGCATTGTTACAAATCCTCTTGCCATATATTCCATTAACAAATCCATAGTTTTACCTCGCTATTTTAATTATAACTTTGGACTAAGCCTTGAACAATCAACGCCCAACCATCCACTGCAATAAATACTAACAATTTGAACGGCAGTGAAATAATCGTAGGTGATAACATAAACATCCCTAATGCCAGCAGAACATTTGCAACAACAAGGTCAAGCACAATAAAAGGAACAAAAACAATGAAACCTATTTCGAATGCTGTTTTTAATTCACTTATTATGTAAGCCGGTGCAACCTGCCATATAGTTAATTCATCAGGCGTTTCAGGTCTGCCCTGACCTGATAATTCAACGAAAAATGCCAAATCACTTTCCCTTGTTTGTTTTAGCATAAACTCTTTCAATGGCTTAGAGCCTGCCTCTATTGCAAGCATAACGTTTTTTGTTTGCTTATAAGGAGCCTGCCCTTGTTCATAACACTGCTGAAACACAGGGCCCATTGTATAAAAAGTTAATATCAAAGAAAGACCTATAATTACAATTGATGGAGGTACACTTTGAGTACCCATTGCTGTTTTCAACATTGAAAACACTATTATAAATCTTAAAAAGCTCGTCATACAACTAAATGCAAATGGTAAAATCGAAAACATTGCCATTACCAATAACATTTGTATAACCGGATTTATATCCTTAAAAACGTCTGCCATAATTCTTCCTTTTATTCTTCACAATTTATATTTTGAGAAATTTCTTCGGTTTTGTCAATTTCGTTAAGATTTTCGATATCCTCTTGAGATGAATCCAGTTTTGAAATTAACGTTGTTCTGTCTAAATCTGCAGCTATAAGAAATTTTTCTTTTCCTGCTCTTACTATATATAATGTTTTTCTTGCAGAAAGTCCAAGTGCATCTTCAATTTTTAAAAAGCCCTGCCTTTTGCCGATAAAAGATGATATTGAAAATTTTTTATAAACAAACAAAGCAAAAAACAACAGACCAACCATGGCCAAAGTATAAATTGCAAAACCTGTTATATAGTGTCCCATATTTGTCCTCTTATATTAATTATCATACAAATTATTACAAGTCTTCATCATCAAGTTCAAAATCGCTATAATCAAAATCTCCCTCAGGTACACCTTCTGCCATTGGTTCTCCGATTGTTTCTCCCATTGGCTCTCCAACCTGTTCTCCATAATGTTCAGGAATTTGTTCTTGCTGTTGATATTCTTGTTCGGGGGCAAGTTGTTCACTATTTTGTTCTTCCTGTACAGGAGCTTGTTTTGGTTCGGCGTAAATTTCGTTAATTTTTACGCCATATTTATCATTAACAATAACCAACTCACCTGATGCAATAATTTTTTCTTCTACCCTTAGGGTTACTTTGTTATTATATATTGAACCGACATCAACAACTAAACCTTGTTCAATATTTTTTAAATCACCTAAAGAAATTTTTACTTTGTCAAATTCAGCAATCATTTCTACTTGAATGCTGTCCCAAAGGTTTTCTGCAGGCATATTTGCTGCCATATCTTCTCCTCCGTTATTATCTACCGAAATTATTAATGCAGGATTTGGTGTAATCCTAAAATCTTTTTCGTAATTTTTATAATTTACTGTTAAATTTTGAATATTACTGTTATCCAGTACAACAATATCTTCTTCTTCAAGCGCCTTTAAATCACCTACGCTGAATGAAGTTGTTCCGATTTTTATATTAACACCTATTAAACACTCTTCAAAAAAATCATTTGAAAATTTTTCTTCTTCACTAGCTATATTTTTTGGTGATACTATTTGTGTTGGGAATGTTAATATAATTTTTCCGCATAATTTTGTTTGTTCATCCAAAACAAAAAAAGTTAAATGAGTCATATCGAATTTACGACTCTGCTGAACCGCAGGCTCAAAAGCTTTGCTCATGAAATTATATAAATTATCGTTGAAAGCTGTTATAAGCTGCGCTTCTAATTCCGTAATTTTATTAATATCAAATTTTTTAGCAGGCCCCAGAGCTTTTGTCAAAATAGCGTTAACTGCACCATCTGAACATCTTATATAAACTTCGTTTTGAGGATCAATTTTTACTTTTGTAACAAAATAGCTTTCATCCTGTGACATTGTATTAATATTTTTACCGACAGAATAAAGCTTAAATTTAAGACCTGCATATAAAAAATCATCAGAACCGGATTGTATTGTTTCATTAAACACACTACAATACCATTCAAATTGGCTTAATAATTCGTTTGAATTTGTATCGACCGATTGTGTCATTCCCCAATATAATCCTTTTGAACAGTACTTTTAACCTCTAATACAGTAATTATATTATACTGTATCTGTTTTGTATTTTGCAAAAATAATTCGCATATCATATTATATCAGAAAATTCAAATATTTAAAAATATGTGTAGTATTGTAATCTTTTTATGAAAAATACATTACTTTAATCAAAAAATTTAAATAATTTAATTAACAATAATATATTACATATTTCAAAATATTAATTATAATTACTAACATTCTGATAATAAATTTGTCTGAATTTTATTATTTTTAAGATGGATTATTTTTCACTTTTTACTGCCAAATCATAATCTACAATATTATCTTTATTTTCTTTTTGTATCCAGGTTGTTAAAATATCGCAAACCGATACTCCGTCTTTTTCTATAACATGAGTAAAAATGTTTTTATTTGCAGTTCTGTTAGCTGTACAGGTTAAAGTATCATCAAGAAAAGTTTCTTTATTAAATCTTATACTTAAAGTTTTTAGTTTATGTGATTGTCTAAATTCGTCAGGAGCTGTCATTTCGGCAATATTTATATAACTTTTATTATTAACGTGTTTATTAAAATCTATATCTGACAAATTATTTTTATGTTCTATTTTTGTATAAATTTCTGTTGCTTCCGGTAAGATAAATTTTTTATGTTCACCTAATGTTAATTCATTACAAATATTAAATTTTTCCGCAACAATATCCGTTTTTACAGGACGTTTTGTTTCTCTGTCTATGATAAACCAAAGCGCATTACCTTTCGCAAAAGGCTTATTTTTATATAGTAATTCGTAGTCGGTATAAATTTTCAGTTTTGTGATTTCTGAAATCCAGATATTAATACTGATTTCTTCAGACCAAAATGGTAAATCTTCCGTAAAATCAATGTTAAATTCTGTTACTATCCAATATTGATTTACAGAAAATAAATCATATGCTGCCATCTTTTTTGTTGCACATAATCTTGCAAAGGCATCTTGAAGATACATAATTGCAGATATAGGTCTCAACCTGAATTCAAACAAATCCATATTATCGAGTATTACATTATATTTTTTTGTATATTTGTCCATTTTTCCTCTAATTCATTTCAGTTAATTTTTTACCCAAATCAAAAGCTTTTTCTAAATCTTTTGGAAATTGTGTTTGTAAAACTTCTTTTTTATGATTCTCATCAAAAAGATTGCAATTATATTTTGAATAATCGGCAAATTGATATGTATCGTAAGAATATAAAGCTTCCGAATATCCCATAATATGATTTAAGCTTTTAACATTATCATTTAAAATTATGTCATAATTAATTTGATGTGATAATTCTTCCGGACAATTCATTGTAAAAATAACTCCTGTCGGTATATTTTTGGTCAATCGTCTTTTACAAGCTCCGTTTTCTTTATCAACCATGTATGTATGATTTGCAAACATTAATCTTTCTACAAAACTTCTGAACACTCCCGTAGGATATGAAAAATATACAGGACTGCCTATTATTGTAGCATCTACATTTATGCAATTTTCAAGTATTGGTTTTATATCATCTTTTATTGCGCAAACACCTTCTGTTGTACTTCCTTTCCTTTGACATGCAAAGCAGCTTCTGCATCCTAAAAAATTATAGTCATAAAGATTATAATATTCTGTTTGAGCACCAACAGATTCAGCTCCTTTTTGTGCTTCTTTCAATAATTTTGCGGTATTAAAGTTTTTTCTCGGACTACCGTTGATTACAATTACTTTTTTCATAAAATACTCCTATGACAACTCTATTTCTATAATATATTATTAAAATTTTAAAAACAAGTGCAAAAATTGTACCTTACAAGATAATCAACTGTAGGCTGACTACAATATTGAAAAGAAGTTAAAGGAAATTTTGAAAAAATATACACTACTTGTCAAAAATCAAACGATAGTTTTATTATTGCAATAAAATATTTGGCATTATCATGCCAACGAAAAACTATTGTTATTACCGGCTTTATTCTAAGTAAACAAACTAAAGCCTTATTTACTTAAAATATACTTTTCGGCATTTAAGTGAAATACCTTTTCTTTTTCTTCTTCGGTTAATTCTAAAGAATCCATAAATTTCATCATATCAGACAAACTTTCATATGGATAATCAGAACCAAAAATAATGCTGTCTATACCAAGCGCCTTTTTCGTACATTCAAAAGCAAGTTTAGACATATTACCGCTTGTTGTTACAACAACATTTTTATTTTTAAAGTAATATGAAACAGGATGTTTCATTTTTACTTCATCATCCTTTATCCATTCAAAACGATTATCAACTCTATCTAATATAAATGGGAAGTATTCACCCAAATGACCAAGAATCATTCTTAAGTTAGGGTATTTATCAAATGTCCCGTTTAATATAATTCTTAATGATGTTTTCATAGCATCTAAGCCGAAACCAAGTCCCGGAGAAGAATATACATAACCCATGTTTTTCATATCTTTATCATCAGAGGCTTGCGGATGAACATAAAACGCAC
>CAYLHN010000055.1:0-12010 GCA_964383455.1 uncultured Muribaculaceae bacterium
TTCAACGGTACCTTTCCAAAGAATTTCTACATCTTCAAGGTCTTTTTTTGCTTGATATTCCATTAATTCATTTATTACGTTTTTATCTTTTATCAAAAGAGAACCTTTTAATTTTTTAACCGGTTCTTTAAGTTGAACTTTTTGCTTTTCTACTTTTTCCAATGAAACCGTATCTGCTGCTGTTGCGGGCAGTGTGAAAAGTATTAAAACACATATCACCAATATCTTTTTCATAATAAATTTATATCACACAAAAATTTATAAATCCATTGATGGATAAAAAATACACCTTTTGGTTGTTATTAAATTTTGCTTAATTCTCTAAAATATTATTGGAAAGAGGAAATTGATTTGACTATTGCGTGCGAAAAAACTGATAAACAGATGCGTGATGAAATGCAAAGTAAAATTTCATTATGTGAAGATGAAGCTTATAAACTTTGTGTAAAAGCTGATGCATTGAGAATATCAATGATGTATAAAGAATCTGTTTCAAAATATTTGAGAGCAATATTTTACAAAAGAGATTATATAGATGCTTATTATGGGTTATCTTTATCTTACAAGGGTTTGAAAAATTATGATAAAGCTATTGAGGCTTTAAATAAAGCATTAGAATTAAAAGATGATGATTTTTCTATTTATTATGAATTAGGTTTATGTTTTTTAATGAAAGGTGAACCTTGTCCTGCCATAAAGAATTTTATACGTTCAATTCAATTGAATCCTGATAATTTGAATGCTCAAGTTCAACTTGCACTTGCTCATGAGCTTGTAGGAGAAGAAGAAATGGCTTTGATGATTTACCAGCGAATTATCGAAGTTGCACCTGATTTTTTAAAAGCGTATAAACATAAAGCTGCTTTATTGATGAATTTAGATGAATATAAAGATGCAAGTACGGTATTTAGTCAAATATTAAAAGTTAAGCCTACTTATTCAAAGGCATTGCTTGGTATCGGAATTTGTTTTGACAAATTAAAACGTTCTGTTGATGCTATGAGATATTATAAAAAGTTTATTCAAAACAAACCAAACTCATCTCACACACCTTTTGTTGAAAGCAGATTGTTTAAATTGAAAAGTTCACGACCAAAGAAAAACGGCTTGTCTCTTGTTTCAAACCCTATAACTTAGTTATTGTTTAAGTTCAAAAATTTTGAATTGGCTTGGATATAATTTATCAAAGAACAATTCATTTTCAGGATTTGCAAAAGGAACTCTTTCAAAGTCTTCACCGTTAAAAACGTGTTCTGCTATTGCTGAAAAGTCACCGGGGATACAAACTTTTTTGTTAAATACATCTTGTCCGTATTTTATTTCAGTGATATTTTCGCCATTGTTATTTGTTTTTGTAAATTTTTCACTCGGAGCTTGATAATTTGCAACAATAAGAAGAGCATTTTTAAGTGTTTCTTTTGTTACCATCCAGCAAACATATCCGTCATCTTCTTGAATAATTATTTGCGCTTCACCTTCTGTTACAACATCAAAACTTTTAGCTAATCTGTTTACAGAATCAAATCTGTTGAAGAAGTGATAATTTTTATTTCTGTGCATTGAAATTTCACTGCCTACAGTTTTTTCAATTTCTTTTTGAGTAAAAGATTCATCTCCATCAACGTACATTACGGGTCTGTTGGCAAATTTACCTCCGGGTAAAAATTTGTATTTAAACCATTTAAATATCGCACCATTTTCACCAAGTTGAGCAGGATATCTGTCAATTGCTTCAAATTCTCCGTCTTGGTTGTTATAAGTTTTTAAAAATGACAGATAATTTTTATTTTTTAAGTCTACATTATAATTGGTTAATTGTTGATTATCATTCACAATAGTTTCAGGGGTTTTATCTGATTGAGAAACGATATCATTTCCCCAAAGTAAATCAAAATGCATATTTTCGTGGTATTCTTTATAAAAATTATCCCAAAGCATATATTCTGCAAGAGTTGCAAAATAAGGGATTTTAGATTTCATATGCTTGTTTAATTCGCCTAAAACCTCAGATGGTGCTCTATAGCTTATAGGTAAACCATTCTTTGCCGATACTCTGTCAACTATGTGATCTACATGGTCTACTCTAAATCCGTCAAATCCATATTCTGATTGAATTTCTTCTAAGTGTTTTATAAATATTTTTATAACATTTTTGTTCAACGTACCATTTTCAAGATAAGCAAAATAATAAGGAGTTTGGCAGTCAAGATTTGCCATTGACGTTACATCATTACCGTCAACATCATAGTGCTTAAATACAGGATACCCTCCGCATTCGCTCATTTTTTGAAAAGCAGGAACTCCTGAAGAGCACCAAGCTCCGCCCGGAACTGTCCATAATCCGGCAGAAGTAAGTGCATGAATTGCGCCATTTGAAATTTCTTGTTCTTTTAATTTTGCTGAAGGTTTTGCTCCCATCGTCTCAGCAACAATTTCTTTCGCTTTTTTTGAAAGAATTTTTTGATTTTCTTTTAAAGATGTTTCTGTGGATATTTCTTTCTTATAATTTTCAAGCAGTTTGTCTAATTCGTTATATGCTTCTTGATATTTTGCACTGAATTCGCCGGCTCCGCCTTTTAAAATTTGTTTGTATAATTCGGTTATAACTTTAGTATCTTCTTCACCGTATTTTTCTCTAAGTTGAATAGATGCATCATCAACCTTGTTTGAAATTTTTTCTATTAAGTCGTTAATGTCGTACCAACGAGCAATATCAGGGTTCGCAAGAACAATTTTTTCAAATCTGCCTGCTTGCGGTAAAACATCATAAATGACAGGATGACCTGCAAGTTGAGCCATTTCAATAAATAATTTTACCTGCTGTTTAACATCAATTTTAAGGGTATCTTCTATATTTTTGTCATTTAATTCGGAACTTACATCTGTGCTTGTAGGCAAATATGCACATCCAAAATCTCTTGTCTGAAAAGGTATTAAATAAACAGTTGTGTTGAAAATGTTTCTTTTTAAATCGCCTGTCGGCAATATTAAAATTTGTTTTACCCAGTCAAAGAATTTTCCCGGAGTTTCAGAATAATTACCGTTTCCAAGTGCTGCAAGGTTAATAAGTTTAATATCGTGTCCTTCTTTTTTAATCCAATCGCTATTTTTTATGTTATTTCTTTCGAGCGGACTTATTTCATTATTTGCAAAGTCAAATTTTCCGTCTTGAAAAACACCGTTATTTTCCCATTTAACTTCTAAAGCACAAAGCGTTTCTGCTGCCGAAAGCTCTTCCAAAACTTTTAAATGAGGATAGTTTAAATATCCGTATCTTTTTACAATATCTCTTAGTTGTTTTTTTCTGTCTTCTGACAAATCATAATAATGTGTGTATTCTTTCAATTTGTCATAAATTTCATTTAACTGTTCCGATTTATTTATAACAGGCTTTTTATTAAAAAATTCAAACATGATTTATACCTTCTGTTGAATTAATATTAGCATGCTTAAAAACTATTTTGATAGTATTTATAAGTTTTATTAACATTATTTTAAATATAAGTTTTTTTGTAATATGATGGAAAAAAATTAGGAGGTTTTATATGAAACAATTGAATGAGTACATTGAGCACACTCTATTGAAACAAGATGCTACAAAAGAACAATTTTTACAATTATTTGCTGAAGCAAAAGAACATCACTTTTTTGGTGTATGTGTAAATCCGGCATATGTTAAATTGGCAAAAGAAAATTTAGAAGGTTCAGGTGTAACTATTGTTACTGTTGTAGGTTTCCCTTTAGGTGCAAGTTCATCAAAAGTTACTGCGTTTGAAGCTAAAACTGCAATAGAAGATGGTGCAGATGAAATTGATATGGTATTAAATGTATCAGCAATGAAAGATAAGAATTACGACTATATTGTTGAAGATATTAAAACTGTTAAAGCTGCATGCGGTTCACACTTATTGAAAGTTATTTTAGAAACAGATTTATTAACTAAAGATGAAATCAAAAAAGCAAGTGAATTATGTGTAGAAGCAGGTGCAGATTTAGTTAAAACATCAACAGGCTTTGTAAAAGGCGGTGTTGGTGCAAAACCGGAAGATGTAAAAATTATGCACGATACAGTTGCTCCTCACGGTTTGATGGTAAAAGCTTCAGGCGGCGTTCGCTCAAAAGAAGAAGCTCTTGCCGTAATTGAAGCAGGAGCCGACAGAATCGGTACAAGCTCAGGTGTTAAAATCGTTCAAGCCTAGTTTGTGTAACAAATTTAAAAATAAACCTTTCATTTATTTGAAAGGTTTATTTTTTCATTATAAAATAATTATGTAAAACTATCAGGAATCAATAAATGGGTGATGAAGATAAGCAATTTGACGCGACTCCCCGAAAACTTCAACAAGCAAGAAAAGAAGGGCAAGTCGTAAAATCAAAAGACTTTTCAACAGCAATTTCACTGTTGGTGCTTTTTACTGCAATTAACGCCTTAGCTCCGTTTATTTGGCAGCAAATTACTCAGCTTTTTGTAATCTTATATGATCAAATTCCGAATGCTCACATTGAAGCTGTCGGTTTAACATATATTTTGACAATAACTTTAGTTCCTACAATTTTACTTATAGGCCCTATTTTGTTTTTGGCTTTTGCTGTTGCTATAATGGCAGATTTTATTCAAGTCGGGCCTCTTGTTGCTACAGCTCCTTTGATGCCGAAACTTGATAAATTAAATCCTACAAAATATTTTAAAAATATAATGTCTGTGAAAACATTGTTTGAACTTGTTAAAAATATTGTAAAAGTTGCTATTTTAGGTTTTATAGGCTGGTCTGTTTATTCTGCTCATTTACCGAGTATTTTAAGGTTGGCATCTATTGATAATAATTTTGCAGTTATGATGGAATTTGGAAGTTTAATTGTAGAATTTATTTTTAAAGCTTGTCTTGCGTTCCTTGTAATTTCTGCGGCCGATTACGGGGTTACAAAATGGAAATTTTTAAAAGACCAAAAAATGTCATTTAAAGAAATTAAAGATGAATATAAGAACACCGAAGGAGATCCTAACGTAAAGGCTGCACTGCGTCAGCGCCGTATGCAGATGCTTCAAAGAGGTATGATGGATTCGGTTCCGGAAGCAGACTTTGTTGTAAGAAATCCTGTGCACGTTGCTTGTGCATTAAAATATGATCAGGCTGAAATGGAATGTCCTGTATTGACTGCAAAAGGCTCAGAACTTATTGCTCAAAAAATTATTAAAATTGCTGAAGAGAACAATGTTCCTGTAATTGATAACCCGCCTGTTGCTCGTGCTCTATACCGAATAGTGGATATTAATCAATATATTCCTCCGGAATTGTATAAAGCTATTGCAGAAATTTTAATTTTTGTGTATAATATGAAGAAGAAACCAAGATAAAATTTTAAAAATATCTTGAAAACCGGTTAGTATATGCAAATGCAAAGTAATTCAAGACTGAAAGAATATATTGAAATAGTACAGAAAGTTGCCAAAGTTGAGCAGCGTCGTATTCCGACTCATATGGTTGAATACGAAGAACTTGTCAGCATTGGTATTATTGCTGTTCAATCAATGATTAAAGATAAGACCGACGAAGAGTTGGAACGATATAATGCTGCATACATTGGTACTGCTGTTCGCTGGGCAATAAGGAATGAATTAAGAAATCGTTATAAATGGTATTCATTAAAACATAAAAAAGAAGAAGGCGAAGATACTCCGATTGAGGGTGAAGAAGATGGTCTTGAAGTAACACCTTCCAAGGTTCGTGAGGCTGTTTACGAAACAATTTTGTCTATTGACAGTTTAGCAATGGCAAATTCTGATAATGATTCACCTTTTGATTTCGTAAAAGATACTAAGGCAATGCCTGACGAGGCTGCTGAAATTACTGAAATGGGCAGAATGATTAAAGAGGCTATTGCTACTTTACCCCAAAAAGACAGAACTATCGTTGAGTATCGTTTTTACAGAAACATGCAGGTAAAAGAAATTGCAAGACAGGTAGGTCTTTCATCTTCTCGTATTACTCGTATTGTGCAAGCTGCGTTGAATACGGTCAGAGAATATCTTGAAGCCCACGATCAACACGATTTTTAATTTTAAAAATACGATTTTTTATCATATTTCTACATCTCCGGTATAATATTTTGTTCCGTCGATTATTAAAGCTCCGTCATCTGATATTTTTTCTGCTTTTCCTGATATTTCTGAATCAGAAGAAATATGTATTTTAATTGTTTTGTTTAAAAATGAACAGTATTGTTCATATTGTGTTTTTATTGATTTAAATCCAAAATTTAAAAATTTATCATAATTAATAAAAAATTTTTCATAAAAATTCTTTAAAAAATTATTTTTATCAATTTCCTTACCTGACTCAATGTTAAGAGCGGTTGCCGGTTGATTAATTTCAGACAAAAGTTCTTTTTTAGTATTTAAATTTACGCCAATGCCAATAATAATACCTTCCAGTTTGCCGCTGTTATAAACCGCTTCTGCTAAGATGCCTGCAATTTTTCTTCCGTTTACAAGAACGTCATTTGGCCATTTTATTACAGGTTTAACGTCGTAATTTGAAGATAATAATTCTGCGAGAACAAGGCTTGTGTATTGAGTCAAGTTTGAATAAACCTTCTGATATAAAATTGAAGGTTTTAGTACAATTGACATATAAACGTTATCTGTACCAAGTTTTATCCACTTACGATTAAAACGACCTCTTCCGTTTGTTTGATTATAAGTGTAAACAACAGATTTGTCAGCTAAATCTTTGAAATGTGATTCGCAATAACTGTTTGTAGAATCAACTTGTTCTAAATACTTAAACATAACAAAAGTAATATATCATAAAATAAAAATTTGCGATTTTTTTTTTATCGGTTTATAATTAATAAGAAGTAAGGGATATGTAAATTCATGAACGAAGGACATTGGGTATTAAATATATCCGGATTAACATTTAATATGGATACTATAATTACCATGTGGATAACAATGGCTTTACTGATTGTTATTGCTTTTTTTGCAACTAGAAATTTGTCTTTATATCCCTCAAAATTGCAAGTTGTGTTTGAATCAATAATCGGATATTTTTCAGACATTGCGTCAAACAATATGGGAGAAAATGAAGGTAAAAAACATTTGCCTTTGCTGTTAACCCTGTTTTTATTCATTTTAACCGCTAATTTATTGGGACAATTACCATGGAGATTGATACACTTGCGTTCAGGTGAATTAGCATCGCCTAATAATGATATTAACATGACTGCTGCAATGGCAATAGTTGTATCTATATATTATATATTTTTTGGTATAAAGAAAAAAGGATTTAGATTTTTTATAGAAAATTTTAAAATAGACGGAATAATGATTGCAATAGTTGATTTGCTCGAGTTGGTCGTAAGACCGTTTTCACTTGCACTCCGACTTTTTGCAAATATAATGGCAGGTGAAATACTTGTATTTACGTTTGCAAGTATGTATGCGTATTTTGTACCTTTGCCGTTTATGTTTTTCGAAGTTTTTGTAGCGTTGATTCAAGCTATGGTATTTACGCTATTATCAACAACATATATTGCTCTTGCAATAAAAGAGGAAGAATAATAAATATAAGTATAATAAATAAAAAGGAGAAATTTATGACAGTAGAACAAGCAGCACCATTAGTGGAAGCATTTAGCAGATTAGGCGCAGGTATAGCTATCGGATTTGGTGCTATCGGCGGTGGTATTGGTATCGGTATTGCAACAAAGGCTATGCTTGAGGCAATGGCAAGACAACCGGAAATTGCAGGTAAAGCATTTACAAACTTTATTATAGGTTTGGGACTTGCTGAAGCTACAGCTATTTATGCATTGTTTATTGCTTTGCAGTTAATCAAGTAATGTATTTGCAGGTATTGTAATTATGGAATTTAATGCTACTTTTATAGTTGCTTTTATCAGTTTTATAGTTTTTACGTTTGTGATGAATTTTATTCTTTACAAGCCAATTTGTGATATTGTCGAAAAACGAAAAAAAACTGTTGATTCAAACTATGAAGAAGCAAATAACAATATTGATAAAAAAGTTGCTATTTTGCTTGAAAGGGATGAAAAATTATCTCAAGCAGTTGAGGATGCAAAATCTCTTGTTGCTCTAAAAACATCTGAGTCTGCAAAACAGAGAGATTTAATAACTCAAAAAGCAAACGACGAGGCGACAAAAAATATTGAAGATTACAATCAATATTATAAAAATGCAGAGGCTCAAGCAAAAGAATTTTTACATAATGAAACTGTAAAGCTGGCACAATTGATATCTGATAAAATTCTTGGTGAAAGAGTGGATATCGATGAAGATGAATTAATGAATTGATAAGAGGATAATACTTTTGGAAATTTGGAATACAATTGTTCAAACAAACACATTCAATTTTATTATTTTTGTATTGATTTTTGCAATATTACTAAAATTTGCTAAAATAGGCAATGTTCTTTCCGGTATGCAAAATAAAGTTGCAAAATTTATCGATGATTCTAAAAGTGCCAAAGAGGATTCATTGAAAAAGCTAAATGAGGCTCAAAATACGGTCAGTAAAGTCGGCGATGAAATAAAAAAAATTATTGATAATGCTGATTTAAATGCAATAAGATTAGGTCGAAAAATGGCTGCTGATGCAAAGGTTGTTTCTGAAAATATTTTAAAGTCAGCGCAAAAAACAAATGAGGCTAAGGGCAAAAAAATAATTGCAGAATTATCTCAACAGACGGCGATGACTTCTGTAGAACTTGCAAAACAGCATATTATAAATGTTCTTGATAAAAAGCCTCAATATCACGCTAAATTTATTCAAGAAAGTATAGATGAAATAGATAGGTTTAGTTTCAATGAGTAATGATAAAAAATATTTAACAGCTAAAAGATATGCTCAAGCATTAATTGATATTGCAAATGATGAGAAAATTTCTTACATCGCATTGTCAACCGATTTGGCTGTTGTTTTGTCTGTATTGAAAAATTCAAAAGAAGTGTTTGATGTTTTAACTAACCCGTTAGTGAATATTTCTGATAAAGAAGCTATTGTTGAAAAAATCTTTGAACGTGATATTGATTTAATAGTCATAAATTTTTTGAAACTGTTAATTAATAAAAACAGATTTGATTTAATATATGAAATTATAGATGTTTATAATTTACTGTTAGATGAAGTAAATAAAATTGCAAGGGTTGAAATTATTTCTGCTGTTGAACTTGATGATACTGAAAAATTAAAAATCAGCGATAAGTTAAAAGATAAACTTCAACAAGAAATAAGCATTAAATATGAAATAGATAAATCAATTATTGCAGGGCTTATCGTAAAATACGGCGATAAAGTTGCAGATATGTCTTTGGCGCATAAACTTGATGAATACAAAGTAGAATTAGTAAAATAAAGAGGATAAAATATGGTAGCTATTAAACCGGATGAAATAAGTTCTATAATCCGTGAAAAAATTGAAAATTACGAAGCTAAATCTGAAGTATCAAACATAGGCTCCGTTTTGGACGTAGGTGATGGTATTGCCCGTATTTACGGCTTAAGAAGTGTAATGTCAGGCGAATTGGTTGAATTTGAAGATGAAAACAAAACGCTTGGTATAACGATGAATCTTGAAGAAGATAACGTTGGTGTTGTAATTCTTGGTGATTATACCCGTATTAAAGAAGGTATGACCGTAAAAACAACCAACAGAATTGCATCTGTTCCAGTAGGCGATGGGCTTATAGGCAGAATAATTAACCCTACAGGCAGACCTATTGATGGCAAAGGCGAAATTCAATATGATAAAACTATGCCAATTGAAAAGGTAGCGCCTGGTATTGTTGCAAGAAAGTCCGTTCATGAACCATTACAAACAGGTTTAACAGCAATTGATGCTTTAACTCCTATCGGAAGAGGTCAGCGTGAATTGATTATCGGTGACAGACAAACAGGTAAAACTGCTATTGCAATTGATACTATAATTAACCAAAAAGGTAAAGATGTTATTTGTATATACGTTGCTATAGGTCAAAAAACTTCCACTGTTGCTCAACTGGCTAAAACATTGGAAAAACATGGTGCTATGGATTATTCTATTATAGTAGCTGCAATGGCAAATGATGTTGCTCCTTTGCAATACGTTGCTCCGTTTGCAGGGTGTGCGATAGCTGAAGGTTTCTTGGAACAAGGAAAGCATGTACTTATTATATATGATGATTTAACAAAGCACGCTCAAGCGTATCGTGCAATGAGTTTGTTATTAAAAAGACCGCCCGGACGTGAGGCTTATCCGGGGGATGTATTCTATTTACATTCAAGATTGTTGGAACGTGCCGTTAAATTAAACGATTCTCTTGGTGCCGGTTCAATAACAGCTTTGCCTATTATTGAAACTCAGGCAGGTGACGTTTCTGCATACATCCCGACAAATGTTATCTCTATTACTGACGGACAAATTTTCTTGGAATCAGGTTTATTTAATTCAGGTGTAAGACCGGCAATTAATGCAGGTATATCTGTTTCCCGTGTAGGCGGTGCAGCGCAGACTAAAGCTATTAAACAAGTTGCAGGAAAATTGAGACTTGATTTGGCTCAATACCGTGAATTAGAAGCTTTTGCGCAATTTGCATCTGACCTTGATGCTGCAACAAAAAAACAATTGCTTAGAGGCGAAAAACTTACAGAAGTGTTAAAACAACCTCAATATATGCCATTAAGCGTTGCACAGCAGGTATCAATTTTGTTTGCGGCAAACGAAGGATTTTTAGATGAAATTAATAATAAGTCAATAACTAAATTTAAAAAAGAATGGTTTGAATATTTTGGTGCTAATTTGGCTGAGTTAAATGACAGGTTAAATTCAGGTGAAAAGCTTGAGGATGATGATAAAGAAGCACTAAAAGAACATCTTATGACGTTTACACAAACTTTTAATCAATAACAGGTAATATTGTGACAAATTTAAAAGACATTAAAAACAGAATACAAAGTGTTCAAAACACGGGTAAGATTACAAGGGCTATGAAAATGGTTGCTGCGGCAAAGGTTAAAAAAGCTGAGTATACCGTTGAGTCAGCAAGGCCTTTTGCAGACGAGCTTGTTAATGTTTTCAGACGAATGTTAAAGACTGTTGGTGGTGAATTTTCTATTGAAAATCTAAAGGTAGAACATTCTATTGATAACTATCCTGCGTTACTTGAAAAACGTGAAGTTAATAATGTTGGTCTTCTTGTTATGACTTCAAATAAAGGGCTTGCGGGTGCTTATAATGCAAATGTTATAAGAAAAACTGTTGCAAGGATTAAAGAATATAATGATGAAGGCAAAAAAGTTGTATTATTCGTTGTAGGACAAAAAGGTATTTCAGGTTTAAAAAATAAAATTGAAAATTTAAATTGTGAAATAGCTAATACATATTTATCAGTTGCAAATGAAGTTACTGCGATAGGTTCAGGGGTTATAGCCGAAGATATTGCAGATTATTATGTTGATAAAAAAATTGATAAAATAGAAATTATAACTACTCGTTTTAAAAATATGATGTATTATTCTGTTCAGGATTGGGAAGTACTACCTATTTCTGATGATATAGCTGATGTATCTGATGTTCATTCTCTTGATTCTTTAATGATTTTTGAACCGAATGTTCATGGAATATTACAAAAAATTGTTCCTATGTATATTTCGAACATCATTTTCCAAGCGTTATTGGAAGCTCAGGCAAGTGAATTAGCGTCAAGAATGACTGCAATGTCTGCCGCATCAAATAACGCAGATGAAATGCTTCAATCTTTATCTGTTGATTATAACAAGGCTCGCCAGTGGGCAATTACACAGGAATTGGTTGAAATCGTATCAGGCGCAAATGCTCTTAGCTAAGGGAGTGAACCGTGAACGGTGATGAGTGAACAGTGAACATCTGAGGCATTAAGATACTAAGGCACTAAGGCAGTAAGAATATAAATAAATGTAAAATAAGTAATAAACAAGGATTGACAAAATCTGAAAAAACCTAAATAATGATAGAGTAGTAATAAGTAAAA
>CAYLHN010000056.1:0-11990 GCA_964383455.1 uncultured Muribaculaceae bacterium
TTCTAAACTCTACTTGTTTTGTAGAAAGATTATAAAGCCATCTTTGTGAGTTGGGTTTTTTGCCTATCTTAAATTTACCAACACCCGTAATAGCAACATCTTCTATTTGTATTAAACGATTATCTACTAAATCAAAATATATTATTAATATTCCATAAATTTCATTATACGGAATGTTAGTTATTTCCGATATATCCTTTGATGCTTCGCCTAATGTATATTTTTTTTTCTTCATTTTCCCCTATTCCTTTATTATAATATAATACACCAATTAAAAAATACTACGAATTTAGACAGAAATTATAGATTTCACCTTGACGATTTTTTCTATCTCTTATTCTTTTTACTTCCTTATAACAATCAACTGAACAATAATGTTGTTTATCGTTTTTAGGCTTAAATCTTTGCCCACAATAAGGACATATAGAGTCAATATTTTTAGTATTTTCTTTTACATTTTTTAAGACAATATCTCCAAAAGAACCCCACAATATTTTCTTATTACTTGATTGTTTTATGGTATAAAGATATGCTACTAAACAATTAGTTATATATTGTATGTTTTGTCCAGTAAACAACAATATATCTTCTCTAATTCGTTTATAAATCCACATATCATCATTTTTAATATGGTCAAGTTCGGCTTTTTGTAATTTAGGTTTATTCTTTACCCAATAATTATATCTTTTAATGATTTCTGAATCTTCATCTGTTTCATAGCCGTAATGTAAATTTATTAAAACTCTCCAATCAATCTTATCTATCTTTTTTGAATATGATATTCTTGGGGATTTGAAACTGTTTGATATTCGGTTCATAGTAGAATCATTAGTAGTAGCCACTTGATATTTTTCTTTGTCTTTAGCATAAATAAAAAACTGTGGGACTTTAGCTTTAGTATATGAACGAATTATTTTCTGTATATCCTTCGGCGGTTCAGTTTTCCAGAGTGTTTTAGCATAATCAATAATCTGATTATTTTGCATACACAACCATTTTACAACATTTATTGCTTCTTCATTTACATTTCCATTATTCCAAATTTTAGTAATATTATTAGACGGAATACCTATGTTACCACCAGTATATGCTCTACACATTCCATTATATAAGTTTTCACTATTAACTAATTCACCTTGGGCTTTTTTCATATCATAAGCTAAAGGAACAATGTTTTCCATATTTCTTTTAGCACAATTAACCAAAATGTTATCTCTAATAACTAACGCTTTATCTCCATCAACATCAAACTGAAGTATTCGACTAATTAAATCGTGAATACTTGTATATAAACATTTTGTATTGCCAAACCAACGATTTAATTCTTCGGTCTTAATATTTGTTCTTATTGCCCACTCTCTATATAAATGAGGACTACGCAAACAAGCCAATTCCACATTATTACCAAAGATAGATGTATAAACTTCTCCGTCTTTTAATAATCCTTTAGGTTTTTTAATTCCCAAAAACAACCATTCACAAAAAGCATATAAGTCAGGACTTATAAATAAATATCTCCCGTTAACTCGCAATCTACCGCCTTTAGCCTGTTTTACTAAACTTTTTTTTGTTTGTTTTAATATTTCCTTTCCATAAGAATCACGATACAATTCAGGATAATATATCAATGCTTCTTGCATAGCCGACTTGTTTTTATTGTAAGAAGTCGCTCCCAACAATCTCATTGTCGTTGAAAAATCTACTCCTATTTTTTCTATTTCTTGTCTTGTCATAAGAGTTATTTTTTCTATTTCGTCCTGCTTCATATCTGTCAATGTTTGAAGCATTTGATAATTTATTCTTGCTTGGGGAATAACATCTTCTTCTATATTACAATAACACGCTTCACAATTATATTGTTTGAAATACTTTTTATATTCGTCCCACGAAGCATAATGTTTATATAACTTAAATTGGCTCTTTGTAAAAATATACTCAATACCGTCAGCGATAATATCATATTCTTTGCCGTAAATATCTTTAACCTTTACTGTTCCATTACATTTTTCTTTAATAAATTCATCAAATGGAAACTGAACCAAAAGCCCTTTAACCCAAGGCAATCTAACCATTCGTGTTTTTTGTTTTAGTACCATTCCACAACCATCTGTATGAGGAATTAAAGTTTCCGTCATGGCTCTTTGAATCTCATAAGTATTTGCATCTATATGGTCTACTTCGCCTTTAACAAAGGTTTCAAAATCATCTACAACAATAGACTTATCAATATCAAATTCTTTCCAAACATCAGTAGCAGAATTACTTAATGCCAAATAAGCCAAAAATTTATTAGTATTTACTCCACCGTTTTCATTGATTTTTTCTATTGTTAAACCACACATAATTTTTGGCTTAATTTTTTCAAAAGATTTTTCTTTAATAAACACAGCTTTTTTAGTCCGTATCTGTCCAGCAGAAGCAGTTAAAAAAATATATTTTTCTCCATTTAATAAAAAACCATATTTAACTATACTTTCAAAAACCTGAAAAAAGAAAATATTAACTATAATAATGTCTTTAGTAAGTTCCTGATGGTCAATGTTCAACGCTCTCGTTAAGGAACTCTCAAAAAGATTTATTACCGCCTTATCATTTAATACATTGTTATTTAAGGAACGGCAAAGTTTTTTATTTACATTTTCAACTAACAGTTCGGTTAATTGTTCTTTATATTCTTTAAGTGCCTTATTTACAACTTTTAATCTCCAAGAATAATCCGTATAAGGATTTTTTTGTTGCTTATCTTTTATTCTCTTTCTCAAAAAATAAATCCTTAACATTTTTTCGTGTACGGCTTGTTCTTCTTCTGTATAAAATGCAGAAGTATCAACAGAATATAAATAACAAAATCTTTCTAAAGACAATCTTCAGCCCCACTTTCCATTTCGTAATCCTTTATAGTTTCCTTATATTCTCTATCGTCAAACTCTTTGTAATCACAATAAGCATAATATTCATCAACAGAATACCAAAAATTACTATCAAGGGCTTCTACCCCTATCACCGTTGTCACCACCTTTCCATCTTTGTGAATATTATAACATACTTTTTTTAAAATGTCAACAAAAAAATCACAAAAAATACCAAATATAGTGATATTCTTTGTGATTTTTACAAATTATTGATTTATACATTCATAAGCCCAACCGTTTTCGGTAGTATAATAAATATTTTTTAATCCTAAAGACTTAATGTAACCCATGCAAGCATTACAAGGTCTTGCCATTCCGACAATACCCGTTTTCTTTTTTCTAAAAACAAATAAACAACACTTGTTCCAATCTAAATCTAAATCTTTTGCCTTTAATAAGCACATCATTTCTGCGTGCAGAGAATTTCTAACACCAGAATCATCAGGATTAAAACCTCTCAATTTATTATATTCTCTTTGTATGGGGTGTGTTTTATTCTGAACATTCCAGCCAATACTCATCACCTTGTTCTTATATATTAAAACCGCCCCAACATGAGTAATGGCATTATCTGAATAACAACAAGCATTTTCGGCTAAACTAAAATAATGGCTTATTCTATTTTTACTCAATTTTGTTCCAATTAAATTAACCCCTTTCAAACAGCAACGGTGAACTCATATCTCCCGTTATAACATGACAATAACAACACGGCTCATCTTCTTCATCGAAATCCACATACTTACACTTATCGCAATAATCGTTAACCATATAAGTTTCTTCTTTGCAAACTGGCATTTTATCAAAATTTTCAATAAGACGGTCTAAATACCACTTGGCTTTATTTATATCTTCAATGCCGTTCTTATCTTCGTATCTCCATAGATACTTAATAATATTACCAACACAAAATGCTTCTACTCCATTTTTATTAACAGTAGCCGATTCAATAGCGTCTATACATTCTACTTTACCGTTGTTATAGTGATTTGGATGATTAACATTATCTTTCATTGTTTTTCTCCTTTTCTTCCATTTTTCTAACTACAAGATAATGACCGTATTTATTAAGCAACTCCTTATGTTTCTTGTAGTCCCAATCTGGGTGTCTTTCAAAACAATCAGGAAATCTTAAATAATATGTTGCAAAATTTCTTGTATATCTTTCCTTATTTCTATCCTGTTTTGGATAACCAATATAGACTTTTCTTTTTTTATTATGATTATATCCTACATAACTTGTCCCATATTTTCCTTTAGGAGAAATAAAATAGCCATACCAAGGATTATTTGGGTCACGAAGGTTGTCATGTACAGAATAGTAGCCCCATGCCACTACAATCGCAATAAAAACTATAATAATAAATGTAGCCATTTTTAATCTCCTTTCTCATAACTTTCACAATTATTGTATAGCATTGCTATCGAAACCACATCTCCATTTTTAATATGAGATTCATGTCTTGCACAATTTGTTTTTATACAATCTTTAGCCGAACAGAAACAATAATCTCTCCAAGTATCATTCATATCATGTTCCATAAAATAATCAAACTTCATTTTTCTGCCTCCATGCTCTATAAAACTCCCATGCTTCTTCATAACTTACAAATTCCATTTCCCAGCCATTAGCAAGTTTAATATACCATCTTTCACCTTTGTTATACGGTTTGCTCATTTATTATCTCTCCTTTCATTTATATAATATCATAAAGAAAGAAAAATGTCAATAGTTTTTTTGAAAAAAATTTTTTTAAGTTCTATAATCTATTGTAGGCGGTATTTTAATTATCTCATCAATTAGACGCTTTCTTTCAGCCCCCGTAAGAAAATCTAAAACCACGGTTTCTTTAATTTTTTTTTGACTTTTATCATTTAACACTTGTCTAATGTTTTCAATAAATTTTTGATTTCCTATTTTATTACAAGTAATAACATTAACCTTAAAACCACCAGTATATTCGCCTTTAAATTCTTTTTCTATTTGATGATTAAACTCATTAAAAAAATCTTGAGTATAATTTTTGGGTATAAAATCATTTTTAAATAATGGTAAATGGACTATATTAGCGGCACTATGCCAACAATTTAATACTCGCCTTTCATCATCAGATTGCAACGGCACATTATACTTTTGTATAATTGGGACTTTAGAATCGTCTATATACACCTCTTTAATTAAAACAAAACCCTTTCGGTACAAAATTAGCCCCCTGTTTTCCATTCGCTTCATAAAAACATCAAGCCATTTTTTTAAAACAAGCCCTGCTTCAGAAGCGGCTATATATAAATTTTCATAATCTTCGCCTGTGGCTTCTTCAAGTTTCGCTCTGGTACGTGGAGATTTAAGCACTTTATAATTACTATTAACCAAAGACAACAATAATAATAATTGAGTATTAGAACAATAAAGGTCATCATAATTATTTTCTTTGAGAGCCAAAGAAACGGCATATTCAAACGGCAACTGCAACGGCGATTTAACATTAGGTAAATCTGCGTCTTGATTAAGAATCTTTCTTATAATATATCTTTTGGGGTTTTCGACCACTTCAATATCATAATGCTCTTTAAGTTGGGCTAATTGATTTTTTTTTGCATTACCCCCTAAATATTCTAAATCAAGTTCTTCGCACAGCCCTTTATATGTCAACGGCTTGCCTATTAACTCTTTCATTTTTAAAATCGCCCCTTTTCATTTTTGACCAAAATCGCCAACTATGCGACTCTTGTACTGCGGCTATTTTTGACCAATTCTCTGACCATATATATAAATAATAAATATATACTATATGGTCATAGAATTGGTCAAATTTTTTGATTATATTATAACATATTTTTGAAAAATAGTCAAGTCATTTTTCTTCATTGGTCATTTTTAAAAATGAATTGTAGTTTTAATATTTTGATGTTGGTTGCTTGTTTTTTTTGATTACTTATTTTTTTGGTGTAATAACTAAACTGTAAATTCTAACCATTTTTGGGATTTTTTTCCAAAATAATCCCCCTATATTGTTAAACTTTTAACCAATACTGTTAAAAGTTTAACATATGTTAACATAATTATTATATCATAATATACCATTATGTGATAATTATTAGTCATTTTTAAATATGTACTAATATAAACAGCTCAAAATGTGTAGCTGTTTATAATTTATTAACATATATCATTTTTGAAAATGAATCAAAAACTCCCAAAAATCGACAGATTACACGAAGCAATTTTTATGTATATACATATAACTATACATACATATATACATATATTTATATATATACATGACTACACACGCACATATAACTATACATATGTATATACATATAATTATACACAACTAACAATAATTAGATATGTTTAACTTTATAACAATAGTTAAATACATCTAACTATAATTAGATATGTTTAATTATAGTTAAATGTATCTAATAAGAGTTAGATATGTTTAACAATAGTTAAGTATGTTTAACTTTAATTAAAGGCGACTAACTTTAATTAGATATATTTAACTAATATTAAAGGCGTTTAATTGATAGTAAATAAAACTTTACAATTTAACAAAATTGTTTTTTTATATAGTCAAGCACAAGCGCAAAAAGCCTTTTGTAATCAGCGTTTTTATAATGTTTTTTGGGAAAGTCAAATAAAAGGCAAATGTTAATTATTTAACAAATACCCGTATTATTTAAAATTTCATTTTCAAATATGAGCCGATAAAATGAGCTGAAATGATTGTTAAAAATATAGCAATAAGTTCATAATTTGTTTACAATTTATTCATAGTTTATTAACACATTATATTTTCAATGTGCTATTATAAAATTGTCCAAAGGATAAAAACAAAAAAAATAAAATTAAAAAGGGAGAGAAAAAAATGATGAAAATGAAAGTTAAGAATCTTGAAAACGCAAACAGCAGAATTATTCCGAATCAATTTGTAATTTATGGAAATGACGGTACAATCAATTTTCAAAGTTATCAAACATTTATTGCAGAAATCAAAAATCATAAATTAACTTTAACAGATAGTTTTGATTATTCCAACACGACAAGCAGACACACAAAAAATTTTATTAAGAATTTTTACATTTGCAACGATGAATCGGTCAATAAAATTTGGAAAGACGCAAAAAAGGGAAAGAGAGTATTTAATTATAGTGATTATAGATAAAAAGTGCTTCGGCACTTTTTATTTTTTTTATATTTACTTGTTAAAATATTATCAATCTCATTTTTAGAAATGATTTAATACGGTCGAGATTGTTAAAAGTTTAACAATATTCATAAATTGTTTACAAAATAAACATTGTTTATTAACATTTATAGTTTATACTGATAGTATCAAATAAAACAAAAAGGAGTTGTTTTTAATGGCTAAAAAAATATTTTACTTTGTTTGTATGTTGTTTTTCGTGTGGGTGTTTGTGTCATTTATTGATATAAATATCCATAATTTGACAACGGGAAAATATTTAATATTTAACTTTTTCAAGTTGTTTTAAGGCGGTGACAATATGCAGTTGTTAAAAGATTTATTATTTTTTGTTTGCTTTGGAGTTGTAGCATATTTAATAATTTATATTTTACAATACACTTTTAATTGACAAGTAATTTTACTTGTCAATTTTTTTTATTGCCGTGATTTTTTCATTTTTAGAAATGAATTAAGTTTACATAATATTGTTAAAAAAATCACAATCTCATTTTTGAAAATTAACTTTGTTAGTTAATTAACAAACGATTTAATTTGTTACATTATTAACAATCTTAATTTTGCCACTTATCCTTATACATTATAAAGAATTAAAATTTGCCACCGAGAATATAATTTTTGAAAATGAAAAATAATAAGCAAATAAAAAAATGAGGATTTTTCAATCCTCATTTTCATCTTCTTCTTCATTCATTATTTCTTCTGTCATTTCATCAAGCAAATCTTGAATTTCATCATTATAAAGCGAATCTTCGTTTCTAATAATATAATCAACTATATCGGAAATAAAAATCTGTTCATCGGGAAAATCAAAACTTACTGCGTTTCCGTAACCGTTAAATGTAAAATAATCTCTTGCGGGACAAAAATCACCGTAGTAACAAGTCCTCACTATCTCCCAAGGTGTCATGCCGTTCATAATTTCATCAAAGTCATTCATACTATAAATGTATGAATCCATGTCATTGATTTCTTCACAATAATTATTATGCAATTCAATTTGTTCACTTGCTGTCATGTTTTCAATACTCTCTTTAATCATATCATAATACTTGCTTTCGATGTTTGTCATTTTAATAACTTCCTTTCTTTTGTTTAATTAGTTTATTGATTTATTTATCTTGTACTTACAATATAACATATATATGTTGATTTGTCAATAGGTTTTTGTAATTTTTTTAATTATTTTTTGTGTTCCATATTCAAAAATAAAATTCATATATTCATACGCGAAATTCAAATTCAAAAATGAAAAACGAATTTTGAGTTTTCATTTTAGAAAACGGAAAAGTAAAATCAAAAAAATAAAAGGGATTTAACAAAATCCCTTTTATACAATCATATAAGTACAATGGTCAATGTTTAACTCATTATATCTTTTATCTTTTTCATCTAACCACAAAAGTGCTTCAGTATAATCCTCAAAATATCCTACTATTGATTCAAGCGTTTCTGTAACAGGAGAATTATATACTACCAACACACCCTTTAGCTTATTTTCGCCCACTACCTTTTTTACTCTTGTAATTTCAACTTCAACATATTTTCTATTTTTTTCTACTCTTTCTTTTGTATATTTCAATTTCATAACCACCCTTCATTTATTTTTTGCATCTACAATATAACATATATTTATTTATTTGTCAATACTTTTTTCAAAAAAAATTTTATCAATTTCATATTTCATTTTCAAATATGAAAGAATAATAAACATTCTTACTGTTCATAATTTGTTAATAGTTTATTTACAGTTTATTCATTGACAAAATAATTTAACTATGTTATATTACAAGTACAAAATAAAAATAGAAAAGAGGTAAAACAAATGACGGTTTACGAACTTACAGAAGAACAAATGAACGAATTAAGAGAAAATCATTTTTGGGAATATGGCGAAAGAATACCATATGAAACACTTGTAAAGTTTTATGAACATATTAGTTTTGTGAACGATGATTTTTTCTGTACTGCTGGAAAGTGAGGTATTAAAAATGAAAAAAATAATAGCAAGTATAATTATAATAACAATGATAATTATAAATTTGTTTTGTATAGCCGATGAACCTATACAGACAACATATAGTCATTTATACGGCAAAACTACAATAGTCACACAGATTGATTACACTAATGATATTGTTTATTGTGATGATTTCAACGGCTTTACATGGTCATTTTTTGGGATAGAAGATTGGAACATTGACGATATAGCAACCTTTGTTATGTATGATAATAACACGGCTGATATACACGATGATATTATTATCAATGTGACATACAACGGATATATTAAATAGTGTGCCTTTATGGTACACTATTTTTTTATATTGTTATACTCATTTCTAAAAATGAAATTAAAAATTATACTATCTCATTTTTAAATATGAGTCGCCGTTATTTTTTTAACTTTTGTTTAATATATGGTAAAAAAATCAATTAAAAGTAAACCATGACTGTTTAAAATTTCATTTTTCAATATGTGATTATATTGTTAAAATTTTATCTAATTGTTCATAATTTATTTACAAATAATTCATAGTTTATTCATTGACAGATTGAAATATATATGTTATATTATAATCACAAAAATAAATGAAAGAGAGGTCATTAAAATGACAAACGAAAAAATGCTTACTTATGCAAACGAACTTAAAAAGATGATTGAAAACAACGCATCCGAGGTAGTAAGTTATAGTTATATCGAAAAAATAATTAGTGAACTTGAAGCCGATATTAGAAAAGCAGAAGCAAAGAAAATAGGAAAAACAGACATAGTAAAAACTTGTAATGCAATTATTAAATATGCAAAAAAGGAAAGAAAAAATATGATTGCTTTACATGGCGCATGGAATGATGAAAATAATAATCAATATGTAACAGATAGTTATAGATTGATTAGAATGAAAAACAATATTCCGCTTGAAACTATTCCTGAAAATTGTACTCCGATGAAAGTCGATAATATTTTTTCTACAAAATATGAATACAAACATGAAATTGAAGTGCCAAACATAAACGAACTTAAAGAGTTTATAAAAATTGAAAAAGCAAAAGGAATTAAAACTCCAAAATATGACTTGGGAGAAAATAAACCACTTGTAAATGCTAAATTCTTACTTGACATAATGACGGGTGATAACTTTAAATATTATATTATCAAAGATAATCTTAATATGATTTATTTTGTAAATGAAGATGAAACAATAGACGGTTTTATTTGTTGCATAAGAAAATAAAACAGTGCTTTGAAATAATGGTACATTTTACTGTACCATTATTTTTTATTTGTACTTGTTTCATTTTTAAATATGAATTATTGTTAAATAAATAACAATCATTCATATTTAAACAAATCAACAATTCAATATGTCATTGTGAAACTTGTTATTTTTAGCTTTAAGCCATTTTAATACATGAAATGTATAAATATATACCGAACTTAAAAATTGTTTATAGGTCAAAATAAAAGGTCTTTGTTATTATTTTAACAATTCAATCATAAATTCATTTTTAGAAATGAAACACGGCTAATTTAATTTGTTAAAAAAATAACATAATGTTAATAAATTGTTCATAAAATAAACAATATTTATTCATAATTATAAATTATAATTTAGACATAAACTAAAAGAAACGAGGTAATAAATTATGAAAAATTTAAAGGAACACGTTAATTATTGTATCAATCTTTTGCATGATTTAGGAATTTACCCGAATGAAATAAGCGAATGGAAAATCAATTCACGGGCTTGCAGATGGGGACAATGCCGTAAAAGAAAAGGCGGTATATATACTATCAATATTGCTGAATGTCTGTTACGGGACGATACTTCAGACAAGGCACTTCACGATACTATTATACACGAACTTTTACACGCAGTTGATGGTTGTATGGAACATAAAAACAAATGGAAAGCATTTGCAAATATTGTAAATGAAAATACAGAATATAACATAAGCCGAGTTACAAGTTATGCGGAAAAGGGATTTAAGTTAGACCCGTTTAACAATTTGAGAAACAAGGAAACATACAAGTATATGATTACTTGTAATGAATGTGGAAATAGTTGGAAGTATAAGCGTATGTCAAATATTGTAAATGCTTGTATACACAACAATGCAAAATGTAGTTGTGGTGGTAAAGAATTTACAGTAACAAATCTTATAGACGGAAACATACTGACAGTTAATGATATAGCCGTATATCATACGGCTATATTTTTTTACCCGTTATATTTTCATTTTTGAAAATGTATAAATGAATAATTATACAATCAATTAAGTTTACATAATATTGTTAAACTTTTAACTATTTCATTTTTAAAAACAAGATTGTTAAATTATTATCAGCCTTCGTTAATTATTTAACTATCGAACTTCGTTATATGTTTAACAATTTACCCACTCTCACATTATATGGCTTTCAAATTTGCCACGGAAAGTATATTTCAAAAAATTTCCGTGAAAACTTTAACAAAAAATATTGTTAAAAAAATAACAAACATATTTTTTTTACATTACACCACCTTGCGCTGCGTCAAATTTGGTAATGAAACGGGCAAATTTCGTAAAACGGATTTTAGGGGTGGCGGCGGTTTGGTAGATTTATGGTGTGGAAATTCGTTTTTTACAAGGGGAGGAGAGCAAATGAGAGCAAAAGCAATCGCAATATTCGGAGGGGCTGTCCTGATGTTTGGCCTGTGTATGTCGGTTTGTGCAGGGACGGCTGCCAAGGAGACGAAGGAGCAGAAAGGAGCAAGTACAATGGAGACGAACAGGAGGCAGGCGCCGGCCTTTGACGAGGGAAATATCGTGCTGACATTTGGGGCAATGGCGGACGCGCACATTATGGCAAAGGATCCCC
>CAYLHN010000057.1:0-11990 GCA_964383455.1 uncultured Muribaculaceae bacterium
GCTTGTGCCAAAATGGCCGAAGCACAAATTCTTTACATTTGTTTATTAACAGAACCAACTTTTGGTGGTGTAACTGCAAGTTTTGGAACTCTCGGTGATATAATTATTGCTGAACAAGGCGCAAGAATAGGGTTTGCAGGCCGAAGGGTTATTGAACAAACTATCCGTCAAAAACTTCCTTCCGGATTTCAAACTGCAGAGTACTTGCTAAAATACGGACAAATTGATATAATTTCAAAGAGAAAAGATTTGCGAGAAAATTTATCAAAAATCTTGGATTTACACAATTATACGGTCAATGAAGAAGATTAATACAATCACGGAGACCCAAAAATGTTCGATTTTGAAAAACCTTTGATGGAAATAGAAATGAAAATAAAAGAATTAAAAGATTTTAGTGCGGAGTCAGGCATGGATTTAAGTCCGGAAATAGAAAAATTAGAAAAAAAAGCAGAAGAATATCAACACGAAATTTTCAAAAATTTGAAACCTTCAGAAAAATTACAAATTGCAAGACACGCAAACAGACCTAATTTTACTGACTATATGAGTTTGATGTGTACGGATTTCATTGAACTTCACGGTGATAGAGAAGGTGCTGATGACAGAGCAATCGTAGGCGGTATTGGTAAAATCGGTAATTATAATGCAATGTTTGTAGGTACTCAAAAGGGTTCTTCTACAAAAGAAAATCTTGAATGCAATTTTGGTATGCCTCAACCTCAGGGATATAGAAAGGCAATGCGATTATTTAACCACGCAAATAAATTTAATTTGCCGATTATTACTTTAATTGATACTCCTGGCGCATACCCCGGAATTACCGCAGAACAAACAGGACAAGGTATTGCAATTGCACAAAATCTAAGAGATATGGCAAAACTTGATGTTCCCGTAATTGCGGTTATTACAGGTGAAGGCTGTTCAGGCGGGGCTTTAGGCTTAGCTGTTGCAAATGATGTTAAAATGCTTGAATATGCATATTATACAGTAATTTCTCCTGAAGGTTGTGCTTCAATTTTATTTAGAGATGCAACTCAAGCTTCTGCTGCTGCAGATGCTTTAAAAATTACGGCAGACGACCTTTTGGAACTCGGAATTATTGATAGCTGCGTAAAAGAACCTTTAGGCGGGGCTCATACAAATAAAGAAGAAATGGCTAAAAATTTAAAAAAAGAATTAATTTCTTCATTAAGAAAATACACAAAAATGTCACCGGAAAAGCTTCGTAAACAAAGATATCAAAAATACAGAAAAATGGGTTGTTTTTTGAATGAATAGTTATTTTGAATTACAACTGAAAATAAATCCTGAAATGTCAGAGGTTATTTCTGACATTTTATTTGATGTTTTTAATTGTGAAGGGGTTATAACAGTTGAAGAAACTTATAAAGATTTAGAAATGGTTGATTCAACAGAAGGGACAATTAAAGCATTTATCAGAGGTGAAAAGCCAAACTGCGAGGCTATTTTAAAAGAACAAAAAGAACTTCTAAAATCAAGAGGTATGACAGAAGAAGAACTGGGCTCTTGGGATTTTGTTTTAGAGGAAAAAGAAAACAAAGATTGGTCGGAAAAGTGGAAAGAAAAGTGGGATGTAACGCACGTTACAGAGCATATTGCAGTTGTTCCGACTTGGATAAAATATATTCCTAAAAAAGATGAAATTATTATAAAGCTTGATCCGGGATGTGCATTTGGTACTGGAACACACCAAACAACACAACTTTGTATGAAAGCTTTGGAAAAATATTTTGTCAAAGGTCAATCTATGGCTGACATTGGTATGGGAACAGGTATTCTGTCTATACTTGCCAAAAAGCTCGGAGCAAGCGAAGTTTACGGATGCGATAACGATGAAACTGTTATCGATGTTGCAAAAGAAAATGCGCAACTAAATGGTGAAACTTGTACATTTGAATTCGGAACTGCAGACAAAATAACAAAAAAATACGATTTTGTTTGCGCAAATATTTTACATAACGTTCTTTTCGAAATTATGGGCGATTTGAAAAATATTATGAAAGATGATGCTCTAATGTCTTTAAGCGGAATTTTACAAGAAAAAGCACCTGTTGTTTTAGAGGCCATAAAACGTGAAAATTTGAAAATTATGGACGAAATTCAACAAGACCAATGGACATCATTTGTTGTAAAGAAATAAGGAATTTTTATGAAATTATTTATACTTGCCTGGTTTATAGGATTAATTTTTATATTGGGTGTGTTTTATTATTTATTCAGCAATGCAGCAAAAAGATATTTTAAAGTACCCATTGAAGAAGTTAAACCCCTTTTAGAAAGTTCATTGAAATCTTTTTGGGTAAATTTTATTATGATTAATAGCAAACACGATAAATTTTTAGATGAATATTCTAAATATTTTAAAGCTAATATTCCATTTGTATTTAAAATATATTTCTTACCGGATTGCGTAGTTTTAACAATGCTTAATAAACACGCAGCAGTATTCAGACGTAATGAGTGGCAATTTTCTAAAAATGGAATCTTTTCATATTTTACAATCGAAAATGATACGGCAAAATACCGTATTGAAACAGGATTTCGCACGAAATTCTTAAAAGAATGGCTTAGTATGACTTAAGTCTTTTTATGTTAGACTCTTTATAAATAAAAGAAAGGCTAAATTAATGAAAAAAACTGCAATAATAATACCTGCAAGATACGGCTCAAGCAGATTAGAAGGGAAACCTCTTTTGGAAGTCAACGGAAAACCGATTATCCAATGGGTTTATGAAACTGCAAAAACTGTGTCTACGGCTGATGAAGTTATAGTTGCAACTGATGATGAAAGAATATTTAATGCTGTTAAAAACTTTGGCGGAAATGCAGAAATGACATCAACTGAGCATAAATGCGGTAGTGACAGAATTAAAGAAGTGGCAGACAGACACTCTGATTTTGAATATATAATAAATCTTCAGGGTGATGAACCAATGATAAAGAAAGAACACATTGAATCAGTTATTGACGGTGTAAAAAATCATAATGCGGATATTTCAACTTTAATTCGTCCAATAGAAGACAAAGAAGAAATTGAAAAACCAAGTTTAGTGAAATGTGTGATTGATAATAATGGTTTTGCTCTTTATTTTTCACGTTCAAAAATACCGTTTGAAAGAAATGAAAATCCTGCGCCATTCTATGGTCATATAGGAATTTACGGTTATACAAGAGATGCTCTTATAAAAATGACAACATCAAAGCAAACTTCACTTGAAATTTCAGAAAGTCTTGAACAATTGCGTGCATTGCAAATGGGTATGAAGATAAAAACTTCAATTGTAAAAGAAAAACCTGTAGGTATTGACACGATGGAAGACTTTGAAATATTTAATGCTTTAATGAGCAAATCACTTTAAATAATTGAAATTTAGGAAAAAAGACAATAAAAAATAAAAATGTACTTGCAATTATTTTTTGATTAGATTAAGATATATTTATAAACATAAATTTATATTAACAACATTAATATAAGATTTTATTAGTAGCTAAGGAAATGTAAGGAAAACACAATGACAGACGACGAAATGCAAATGGAAACCGATGATCGACAACGCATCTTGGTAGCAGACGACGAAGCAAGTATTAGAAGAATCTTAGAAACACGTTTGAAAATGGTTGGTTACGACGTAGTTGTCGCAGAAGACGGTGAAGAAGCAATCAACGAATTTAATAAAAGCAATCCTGACTTGGTAGTATTGGATGTAATGATGCCAAAAGTTGATGGTTACGGGGTTACAAGAGAAATAAGAAGAACATCCGATGTTCCGATTATTATATTAACAGCATTAGGAGACGTATCAGAAAGAATTACAGGTTTAGAATTGGGCGCTGATGATTATGTAATTAAGCCATTCAGCCCAAAAGAATTGGAAGCCCGTGTAAAAGCTGTTTTAAGAAGAACAGGCAGTCACGAAGCTATTGTTCCAACCGGAAAAGTTGCAAAGAATGTTATTACAACAGGAATGATAAAAATTGATACCGCAAGACGTCAAGTATTCAGAAAGAATGAACGTATCAGATTGACAGGAATGGAATTCAGTTTACTTGAATTATTAGTAAACAATTCAGGTCAAGCATATTCAAGAAACGAAATATTGCAGCATGTATGGTCATATCCGCCTGATCACAGAATTGATACTCGTGTAGTAGATGTTCATATATCAAGATTACGTTCAAAATTAGAAACAGATCCTGCAAATCCTGAATTAATTTTGACAGCACGCGGCATAGGATATATGTTCCAAAGAATAAATTAAAATAAAGGTATGTGGCGCCTGTCGTCAAGTGGTTAAGACCTCGGATTGTGGTTCCGATATGCATGGGTTCGAATCCCATCTGGCGCCCCATTTATCGAATTTGACCCTTCGGGGTCTTTTTTATTAGGAACGATAAGGGTTTTCAGGGTTCGAACTTTTGAATTTACTAACTGCTCAACCTGTTCTTCAAGATATTCCCAAACCTCTTGTACTTTTTCAGGACAGTGTATCTGTACGGTTAAAAGTACTATTTTGGCACAAATCGGTTGTTGTTAAAGGGTTTGGCGGTTGGAAGTAACCAACGAATAGTAACATAGCTCTGTCCTGAAAGTCCATATTTTGAACCAACGAGTCCGACAGGTTAGAAATTGTGTCCTAATTCTGTCCCTAAAAGAGTTCTAGCGATTTCGCACCTTTCCGGAATTTTGTACGCTTGAAAGTACTATTCGTTGGTTTTGTTTAACTAAAAATTTTATGTTTTTTAAGTTCAAATTTTTCTTGCTCGGAAATTTTTTATAAAAGGTCGGAAGTTGAAAAACTATTTTTCGTTATCAATAAAAAACGCATTTAATAAATCTGCGTTATCTCTCAAATTTTTAATTACCGGTGCAAGGTTGTAACATTCTTCTATTTCAGGTTGATTTGAAACGAAATAATCAATAATAACTGATATATTTAAACATTCTCTGCCCATTTGCTAATCTGCTTGAACTCTTTATTTGTAATATTGTATCCTGCTTCTTCCATAATCCCCTCCTAACATCACGAAACACAATACATGAAAGGAGTAAGAAAAGCTAAAAAGCAGGGAAAGTTTTTACAAAAGGACATAGTTAAAACATATTTGATGTATCAAAGAACACAACCTTATCATTATTTTCAAATGCTTGTTGTATCTCTTCTGTAAGCGTATTGTAGCAGCCAACATAAATCTTATCAAGTTTAGTATTATTATTTATTACATCAATAATATGTTGGTCACTGCTCATGAATGACAAGCCATGTGTAACTAAAGTTCCTGATATATTCTGAAATTCATTAAAGCATTTTGTTAAATATGGTGATTGATTGATTCTGCTTACCTTAGCTTCAGGAGTACTTTCAAGAACAGTTAAAGGTTCGTATCCTTCATCCCACTTTTCTTTTACCTTTTCAATCATTTTCTTAAATTCGTCCTGTGTTACCTTTACAGTTTTGTCGCTATTTTCAATCAAGTGTAATGCACCATGAAGATAAAATACTGTTTGGTCATTATCTTGTCCCCAATTATCGCTAATAAAACCATCCCTTATTTTCAGTTTCATAGCTTCTTTGTTATGTTTTACGGATTCCAATTTTGATTCAATAGTACTGTCGGCAATTCTATCTAATTTATCACTTTCTTGACTTAATGTAATGTTTTCAGCTTTTTTAGCTTCAAATGCCTGATAAACTTCTGGAATAACTTTAGTCCAACCGCCAAGAATTTTTCCTTCAGCTTCTGCGATACTTTTTTCTAACAAAACTTCCGTTTTACATAAAATATTCAGTTTGTAGTCTTCATTTTCCTTTAGATATACAGGGAACATTTCGTTTCTAACAGACTTGATACATTTATCATTCGTTGTATCAAGTTTTTTCTTTAATTTTTTATATTCTTTTGAGTCTTCAGCAACAGAATTAAGTTGTTCTTTAAGGTCTGAATAATCAACAAACTCTTTGTCACCGTAATTTATAAAGCGCATAAGCATCCAGTATAATAAAGGGTCATAGTTTAGAGTAAATACTTTATCAAAACAATTAAAGAAATCCCTATATTTTGAAAGTTTATCACTGTCAAAATCTTCAATATCATTTAATGATTTCGGCATTAAATCATACATAGTATCTATGAATTCTTTGTGTAACAAACTTTTTATCCAACGGTCAATAATTACCTTTGGTACAGACTTGTTATCAGGTAAGCTTTCTTTTACTTTTTCTTGTGTTTCCTCAATACACTTTTCAA
The DNA here is from genome assembly GCA_964383455.1 of uncultured Muribaculaceae bacterium. GTDB lineage: Bacteria > Cyanobacteriota > Vampirovibrionia > Gastranaerophilales > Gastranaerophilaceae > UBA6984. The sequence continues at coordinate 6,271 of CAYLHN010000057.1, forward strand.
TGTCAGATATTTCTGTTAATCCTTGTAATGACGGCATGTGCTGCAATATTTCGGTTTGATTAAAAGCTGAATTGCAGTAACTTCTTGAAAATCCATTACCTAAAAGAACTGTACAATTACTACTTAATTGATTCTTTACCTCATCCCATGTTAAAAAGTCTGTCATAATCCACTCCTTCCATATTAATTATTCGGCAAGAGTAATATTTATGCAAGTCTTATAATAGTTAAATTAATATATTAGCTCATCTAATTGTTTCTTTAGGGTTGCTATTTTACTTGCAATAGATTTTGAATCTTTATTAGCCTTATGTGGAGGAGATGTAATCTCTAATTTTTCTAGTCTACTCTTAATTGCCATTCTTCCATAGAAAAATCTCCATCGCTGCAAATTAATTTGGGCAGCAAACCAAACTAAATCTTCAAATGCCATTTTAAACTTCGGAATAAGAACTCTTACGGAACTACCCCCATTTCCTCTTGCTAAGAATCTCCAAGGTTGAACATAAGCTTGCCCAAATGCCGTAACTGTTATACCACCATCTGAGAACAATTCATTTTCCTCATCTGAAACCAGTCTAATAATACTGTTGTTTAAATCTCCACTAGATATGTAAGGACATGTTCCCACCGTATAATTTTTTTCTCCAGCTGATTTACCATTGTTCACCTCGAAAAAATAATTTATAGATTCTTGTTTCCCATATTCTAATTTGGGCAGATCAGCAATAAATCCAAAATCCTCAATTACTTCATCGGCTATATCTGGAATTGCAGTGACTGTTTGAAATATAGAAAATTTAATGTTTTTTTCTGCCATTAAAATATCGTTTTCTTTTAACTTAGGCTGAGGAAGCCATTGTTGTGGGCTAAATTCAGCTCCTTCTTTCATTAAGTTACTTGCTTTTACTACAGTTACTAAATCATTTTTTGTAATTATATTATTTTTAAAATTTTCAAATTCTTTTTTTATTAATGGCAACTGTGACCCTTCACACTGCACTCTCTTGCCTTTTAATTTAGTATAGCCATCATTGGATATTCTTGCCATAAATACGTTTTTTTCACTTTCCATTGGAATGTGTGCTTGAGCAATAATTATTGAAGTTGGAGCAGCTGTTGGATAAAACAAATCATCGGGTAAACTTATCATACCTAAAAGGGTATGCTTTTTTAAGAATTCATTGCGCCATTTTGCGTTATCATCATCTGCAAAAATACCTGCTTTGACAACACATGCTATTAACCCTCCTGGTTCTAGTGCATTCATGGCAGCATTTATAAAATCTCTTTCAGGTTCATCTTCTTGAGAAAATGGAGGATTCAAAAAGGCTCTAGTAAATTTTCCAGCAATTAGTTTCTCATTTTCTTTATCAAAACAGTTCCCATTTTCTATATGACTTTTACCATCACCTCTAAAAAACATGTTAAGTGTAGCTAAAGCCCAAACAGTAGGATTTGTATCAAATCCGTATAAAGAATTTTTAATTTTTTCTATTGCTTTTGGACCCTTTGCTGATGACATCATTTTGTCAAATGCAGCAACTAAAAAACCTCCTGTGCCACTAGCAATATCAATAACCCTGTCTGATAATCTTGCTTCGATAAGTTCTACACAAAAATTCGTTATATGTCTAGGTGTAAATACTATTCCTAAAGCATTATTATCATATCCATATCTTAAAAAAGCTTCATACAATAATCCTAAAAAGTCTGTATCTGTTTGCAAAACAGAACGTATATTTAATTTTTTTAAGATTGCAATTATTCGTTGAATTTTTGGTGCAAGCCTGTCAAAATCTGCTGATGTTAAATATAACGAACTTATTAATTTTTTCTTTTTGTCTTTGTCTAAGTCTATACTTTCATTTATTGCTGTGGCAACTAATTTATTAATTGAAGAAAGCTCTTTACCTGTTGTTGTATCAATATCTCCTTGATATAATGCAGTAATAACGGCACCTAGAACTTTCGGTCTCAATGGAGCTTCAATTTTTGCGCTTCGTAATAAAGAAGATAATTCTATTGCACTATCAATAAAATCCGAAGCACTTGGTATGGAAACTTTTGTTGTAGCATCATTAGCAATTATGGATAATTCTACTTCTTTTTTTGATGGAATAGTCGTTAACGCATATCCACAAGACTTCAATTCTTGCCAATTCCCATTTATATTATATTTAACTATAACTTGATAGCCATTGTCGTCTTCGCCTGCGACACCAACTGCCAATTTTATATTATATTTTTTTGTTTTATTTATTGTTTCAGCATATTCTATGGCTTCCGATATAGCATTTTCAATTTTTGAAACACTATTTTTTGCTTCTATTATCATAATTGGTTCAGATTTTAAACAAACTAAAAAATCTGGTTTATCTAAGCCTAAACCAATATCTTTAAATGTATCACTTATTTCTTGTTCTTCAAGAAAATCTCCATTTTTGTTAACATGAGCAACATTCCACCCTTTTTTTTCAGAGATTTTTCTTATGAAATATCTTGTTCTACTTTCTGCTCTCTTAGTTGACATTAAATTCCCCCAAACTATTTTATCATAAAAATATGTCATAGTATATTTTATTAAACCGCATTGATATGTCAAAAATGGGTATAACGATTTTATTTGATTCTTTGTTTTTCAGGTGGTTTTTGCGCATCTTTAGGGATTAACCAATATTGTCCGCATTTAAAGGCTCTCTCAATTCTGCCTTCTGCACAATAAATTTGCACTCGCCTTTGCGAAATACCCCATTCCTTTGCACATTCTCTTGCCGTTTTTAAATAATCAGGTATATTTTTCATAATCTACATTATTATTCTATTGATATTTATTAAAAAATGCAAAAATTTTATATTATATTCAAAATTCCAACGAATAATACTTTCAAGTGAAACAAAAAATACTCTCAAGTGGAACAAAAGTGGTGAAACCTTTGCCACAACTAACCTAAACGCAACCGCGAATAGATAAAACTATTGCTAATACTATATAATCTGGATTATCGGGTTCGTTTTCCTCAACCCGCCCCATGAAAATAATCAATAGTAGTGGTACTTATACTCAACCTGCATGTATATGTATACCTCTGCTATAATTTAGACCGCCATTTGCGTATAAATCGACACTTGGCGATTTTTAGTATATATCCGCTTGTTGTTTAAGTTTGAGGCAGGTCGGAAGTGTCGAAAAAAAAGCATTTCAAAAGTCCGATTTGGCAGGAAAGTGTCGATTAAAGTCAGTACCTCTGCCATTTGGTTCAACCCCAATTATAGCGAGGTTTTAGAGGTGATTTTTTATATTACAACTCAAATGCGTATTTTTCGCCACTTGTAAAATTTAAGGTCGGAAGTTTTATGCAAAAAGGTAGGTAATTTTTAGCAAAATTTTAGCTGACACAAACTGACACAATGCTCGGAAATGGTGTTCCAATACTTTAACTTCCGAGTTATGGTGTTTCGTGCCATGAATGATAAATATATAAATATAAATAAAATAGCAGAAATTAAGAGTTTAACGAGTACCCGTTCAATTAGAATCGGAATTAATAAAGGAAAATATATTGCTCGTGAAATCAAAGTTAATGGTGGTAAATCTTATGAAATATTATATTCAAGTTTAGAACCCGAAATTCAAGAAAAACTTGAAGACGAAGAAATCAAATCAACAGCACTAATTCCTTTAAATGATACAAGACCGACATTTGTATCTGAAAGTGCAAGAATGACATCTTTAGCAAGAGCAGATATTATTGCATCTTTTATGAAATTAAGAAAAGATTATAAAACTCAAAAAGAAACAGAATTTGTATTTTTAGATTTATATAATTCAGGAATGTTACTACCTAATATATATAAATATATAGGCGAGATTTCATTGGGAACTCTTCGCAGATGGATTACTAATTATAAAAATGGTGGTGTGGATAAATTAATTCCTCAACGCAGATATTCCTCAATAACTGAATACAATACAATCTTAAATCAAGAAATGAAAGAGGTCTTTTTAAGATTTTTATTACATCAGAATAAATTTAAGGTTGGTAGAGCAATCACATTGACAAGACATATTTTAGAAAAGCGAGGCTATGAAAATATTCCGAGTGTAATTACATTCAGACGATTTGCTGATTTTTACAAAAAAACAAATTATTCTAAATGGGTATTAATCAGAGAGGGTGAAAAAGCGTACCACGATAAAGTGGAAGCATATATTGAAAGAGATATTTCAAAACTTGAAGTCGGGGATGTATTAATAGCAGACGGACATGTTCTAAACTTTCAAGTTATTAATCCATTTACAGGCAAGCCGGCGAGAGCAACTCTTGTTGGCTTTTTAGATTGGAAATCAACCGCACTCGTAGGATACGAAATAATGATGACAGAAAATACTCAATGTATCGCATCTGCATTGCGTAATGCAATTTTAAATCTCGGATTGATTCCGAAAGTAGTTTATCAAGATAACGGTAGAGCTTTTAAAGCAAAGTATTTTCAAAACGTGGATTTCGATGAGGCAGGATTCAATGGAGTTTACGCAAATCTTGGAATTAAATCAGTTTTTGCAAAACCTTACAATGCAAGAGCCAAAGTCATTGAACGATTCTTTTTAGAATTCCAAGAAGAGTTTGAAAAAATGATGGTTTCATATATTGGAACTTCTATTGAAGATAAGCCGGCATGGATGAAACGAGGAGAGAAACTTCATCGAGAAATGCATAAAAATTTGACGAATAATTATGTTCCAACAATTCAGGAAACAATAAAATATATTGATTGTTGGATTGAATATCATAATTCCAAAGTCTGTCCTAACGATAAATCTCGAACGATCAAAGAATGTTTAAATAGTGTTCAAAAACAGAATATAGATAAAACAATATTGAATAATTTGATGATGAGTACAAAAACAAGAGTTATAAATAGAAACGGAATTACATTCTTGGGACTTCATTATAGAAACGATCTTTTGTTAGATCTCCGAGAAGAAGTTTTTATCAGGTACAGTTTATTTGATTTAACTAAAATTGATGTTTATTCACTCAAGGGTGAATTCTTGTGTGTGGCTCGTCAGGTTGAGAAGGTTCATCCAATGGCAAATGCTCTTGGAACTGTAAAAGATATGCAAGATTTAAAACAGAAAATCCAAAGACAGGGAAGGCAGTTAAATAAAGCAAAAAAAGAATTTATGAAATGTTTCCCTAAAAGCGATGTTCAAGTTTTAGAAATTGAACACGAACCTATTATAGAAATTGAACAATTTGAACCTGAAAAAACGGTTTGTGAACATAAATTAACTCCTCGTGAAAAGCAGATGAATAAACCAATGTTTGATTCGGATTTTGAAAAATACGAGTGGTTAATGAATAACGGATGCACCAATCTTGAAGACAGGAAATGGCTCGCAGATTATATTAGAAGTGATGAATACTACAACTTATATGGAGGTTAGCAGATGAAAACAAATGTATTTGTTAGAAATAAAAATGTTAAGCGATTTGTCGGACTAATGGAAGATTTAAAGAAACTTCCGCCAAACATTCCGAAACTCGCACTTGTATTTGGTGACCATGGACTTGGTAAAACAAAAACGCTGTTATGGTGGGCAACAAATAACGATGCAATTTATATTAGAGCCAACAATGACATTACTCAAAACGGCTTGTTAAAAAATATAATGGAAGAATTGGAAATAAAACCGTTTCACGCAATGCAAGATA